>SXSO01000147.1 GCA_005792205.1 Bacteroidota bacterium
TCGTATTATTAAGTCAAATGAAAAAGTAACGCAGAAGCAAGAGATAAAAATTCCAATCTCTACTGAAACACGAAAAATAAACTTGCAAAACGGTGTTGCAAGTGTTTCTCCAAATGTTCCTGTTCATCCAACGAATGGAGCAACACAAAGCGAACTTTCAATAATTACACATCCTACAAATCCAAATATAATTATTGGAGGTTCTAATGCTGCTGAAATTAGCAGTATAAATTGGTTAAGTCAAGGATGGTATATTTCAACTAATGGTGGAAATAATTGGTATGGAAGTGATACACTTCCTCCACATCTTGTAAATTTTGATAGATATACTTCTGATCCAGCAGTTGGAATTGATTTAGATGGAAATATGTATTTTAATACATTGTTTTATGGATTAGGAACGGGAGATGTTGTTACAACAAAATCTACAAACAATGGTGGAAGTTGGTCTCCATTTGCAACAGTTCCAAGTACAACAACAGGAAAAGATAAAAATCACTTTGTTATAGATGTTGTTCCAAATAGTCCTTATGAAGGATATATGTATACAACATATACTGAATTTGATATAAGTCCAACTAGAATTTATATGTCACGTTCAACTGATGGTGGAGCAACATTTTTAACTCCAATTTCAATTTCTCAAGGAAACGATTTAGATCAAGGAGTGAATACTCAAATTGGACCAAACGGTGAGGTCTATGGAACTTGGACTTCATATGATCCATATCCATCAAATAGTAATGCTGGTTTTGTAAAATCAATTGATGGTGGAGCAACTTGGTCAAATCAAATAAGTGCTGCTACTAATATTGCTGATATTCGCGGACAATTGGTCAAAGGTGGAAATTCAATTCGTTGTAGTAGTTTTCCATCAATGGCTGTTGATAGAACTGGTGGTTTAAGAAATGGATATATCTACATTGCATACGCTGCAAAACCAAATGGAAATCCAGATATATTTCTTGTTCGGTCAGTTGATGGTGGAACAAATTGGAGCGAACCGATAAAAGTAAATCAAGATAATTCTAACAAAGATCAATGGCAAAACTGGATAACTATTGATCAATCTACAGGAGCAGTTTATATTGTTTACTTTGACAGCAGAAATTTTCCCGCAAATGATTCTGCACAAGTTTATCTTTCTCGTTCACTTGATGGAGGAGAAACATTTGAAGATGTTTTAATCAGTGATCACGCATTTTTACCAGCATCAATTCAAGGACTTGCTGGTGGTTATATGGGAGATTATATTGGAGTTACTGCTAATAGTGGGATTGTTTATCCATTTTGGAACGATAATAGAACAGGACATCATCAAGCATATTTTTCAAAAGCAATTTTTGGTCCAACAATTGAACATACTCCACTTACAAATACAGAAGATATGAATGGTCCATATACAGTAAATGCAGATATTACTTCAAGTGGAGTTCCTTTAAATGAATCAAGTGTAAAATTATTTTGGACAGATGGAAGTGTATTTCTTGATTCGTCTCAAATGGTAAGAGGAGAAGATGGTAGTTTTATTGCATCATTTTATGGAGATGGAACACCACACGATTACAGATATTACATTCAAGCAAGTGATTCACTCGGTGGAACTTCACGACATCCTGCATCTGCTCCACTTGATTATAATATGTTTTCAGTTGCAACTGATACAATTGCTCCAATAATTTTCCATTCTGGTCTTGAAGATCAATTTATTGAAACTTGGCCACAAACAATCAAAGCAGAAGCAAGTGATAATATAGGAATTGATTCAGTTTGGTGTGAGTGGAGTGTAAATGAACACAGTGGTTATTTCTTATTTGAAATTATAGAAGATGGAAATTATATCGGAACATTTAATACAGAAGGAGTAACACTCAATGTTGGTGATGAATTTCATTATACAATTTTTGCGAGAGATTTAGGTTCAAACCATATTGTAGCACAATTTCCTGAAAGTGGACATCTTTCATTTTTATTTAAAGCAGATACAATTTTTCCAACAATTGCTCACAATGCTTTAAGAAATCAACCAAAACTTCGTTGGCCTGCAACTGTTAAAACAACAATTGAAGACGAACTTGGAATTTCAAGTGCAATTGTAGAATGGTATAAAAATGACGAATCCAATTCTTCCACGTTTGAATTAGGTGAAATGGATCCAAATATGTATAGCGGAATGTTTAATTCAGATACAAATTCAATTCAAGTTGGAGATTCAATTTTTTATCGCATCAAAGCAACTGATGGTTCAAACAATACAAACATTTCATATTTTCCAGATGAAGGTTATTTGAAATTTTATATCATTGCGACAAAAGGTTTAGTGATGGTTGTAGATGATGATGAACTTGGTGGAAGTTTTGCTCGCAAATACACAAAACCAAACAACATTCGTAATGTAGATACAATTTCAAGTGAAGGTTCTGCTGATTTATTTGTGAGAACTTTGACAGAAGTTGGTTATATTGTAGATAAACAAACGGTTCCAGATATTGATACAACTGTTTGGGATGACTATGACATTTTAGTTTGGTCTCATGGAAAATCCTCTGGTCCTGCAAATGAGGAAAGTTGGAGAAGAGCAATGAGTAGTCGTGTTCAAAGAGGAATGAGTGTGATTGTAGAAGGTGGAGATATTGGATGGCAATTTATGTCTTCTTCAAGTGATGAAGATTTTGCAACTAATGTTTTGCATTGTGATGATTTTGTTTCAGAAAGTAATGAACTTGGAAACGCAGTTTTGAGTATTCCAACACATCCAATTGCAACAGTACCAAATGCACTTCCAAATGAATTTGCTTTGGAAAATACAACTGTTTATGATAGAGATGCAAATGATTATGCAGATGATGCAAGTGCAGTTTATACTTGGAGTAGTAATAACGCAACTTCTGCAATAGTTGCGTGGGATGATACACCAAATCCACTACGAGGAAGAGTTGTTTATATTTCTTTGAATGTAAATAACATTGTAAAATCAGATTCAATTTTTGCAAAAGCATTGATTGAAAATTCTGCTGAATGGTTAGTTGGAAGTGAACCACCTCCAACAGGTTCATTGAGCGGAGCAGTTACACTTCAAGGTGCTCCAAATAATGGTGGAGTAAATGTAAGAATAAAAGGTATAACAATAGATGAAACTATTGTAACGGGAGAGAGTGGAGAATATTTATTTGAAAATCTTTATGCTGGAAACTATAAAGTTTATGCATGGAAAGAAATGTATTATCCATTGATAGATAGTTTAATGGTTCAAGTAAATGATGGTATTGTAACAGGAGTTAATTTTAATTTATCTCCAATGCTTTATTCAATTGTAAAAGGAACTGTTGCACTTTCTGACAGTGCAAATCCACACGGTGTTGAAATAAAAATTCTAAATCAAGTTCTTTCAACAACGACAAATGAAAATGGAAAATATCGTTTTGAAAATGTGCTTCCAACAAATGTTAATATGTTGTTTAAAAAACATGGGTATCGTCCTTATTCTGTTTCATTTGTTTTAGGAAATGGAGATAGTATTGTTGTGGATGCAAATCTTATTGCGTCAATTGGTTCAATTCTTATTGTAGATGATGATGAAAACACAAACACAAGAAGAAAACCAAAAGAAAAAAATTCAACTCCATCAATTGAAGAAATTGATCCAAATGGTTCAGCATATCTTTTTGGAAGAACATTGACAGATCTTGGTTATGTTGTGGATGAACAAATGATGCCAAATGTTGATACAACAACTTGGGTAAATTATGATGTTGTAGTTTGGTCTCATGGAAGGTCATCAAGTCCTGCAAATATTGAATATGTGAGAAGAGCAATGAGCAATCGTGTTCAAAATGGAGGAAAACTTTTAGTAGAAGGTGGAGATATTGGATGGCAATATATGTCTTCAACTCCAGATTGGGATTTTGCAAATAATGCTTTACATTGTGTTGATTTTGTTTCAGAAGGTTCTACACTTGGAAACCCAATTATGATAAATGCAAGTCATCCAATTGTAAGTATGCCAAATGCATTACCAGAATATTTCCCACTTGTATCTTCTGCTGGTGTTTATGATAGAGACGCAAATCTTCCCGATGAAAACTCATCTGCAGTTTATTCTTGGGAAGGCGATAATAATTCATCTTCATTAGTTGTTTGGGAAGCAAGTAATAATCCACTTGATGCAAGAACAGTTTATATTTCATTCAACATAAATAATATTGCAGCAGAGGAATCACTTTATGTAAAAGCATTGATTGAAAATTCTGTGAATTGGTTATTGACTGGTGGAATGGTTTCCGTGAATGAAAATCAAAGTGTAAAAGTTCCAACAACATTTGCACTTCATCAAAATTATCCAAATCCATTTAATCCAAAGACAAAAATAAAATATGAAATTGCAAAAAATGGATTTGTAAATTTAAAAGTGTTTGATGTTTTGGGGCGCGAAATAAAAACACTTGTGAATGAAAATAAAAATGTTGGAGTTTATGAAATTGAATTTGACGCAAATAATTTAAACAGTGGAATATATTTCTACAAACTCACAACAAATAATTTTTCCGAAATGAAGAAAATGATTTTGGTGAAATAGAATTATTGTAGTTATCGTTATTGAAAAAAGGGACACAAAGTTTTGTGTCCCTTTTTTGTTTTTTAGAGATGGGGAATTATTCCAAAAAAATCACGTTTTGGTCTAAAAAAGTCGTTTACGTATAGTGTACAGTCGTTTACATGACATGTAAAGTCAAAAACATGTCAATTTTACTCATTTACATATTCTCAAATCTAATTTTAAAATATTATATTTGTCAAATTTTTTTTTCATACTTTATGGATTATATCGTTTGGGCATGTAAGTCAATGCATCTTTTTTCAATCATTGTTTTATTTGGAGGAATTTTGTTTCAATCGGGAATTTTATATCCCGTATTAAAGGTTGAAAATTTAAGTGAAAACAATTTGAGCATTCATTTAGAAAAAAGATTTTTACCATTTATTTGGTCATCACTTTGGTCAGTTTTTTTAACGGGATTTATTTTAAAAATGTTGAGTTCAAATTTTGTTTGGTTTGAGTTTAAAACAAACTGGCAAATTTTAATTCTTGGGAAAGAAATTTTATTTTTAGTAATTACATTTTATTTAATTGGATACAACAGAATGTACAAACTTTTGGAACAAGAAATAAATTCTGAAAATAAAAATCAAGAGGCGATTAGTTTTTTATTTTCAAGAATGAATTTGTTTAGAAAAATAAATGTGTATCTTGTTATAATTATAATTTTAATTTCTGCTGGAGTTTGAAAATTGAGTAAAGTAATTGCAATTGCAAATCAAAAAGGTGGAGTTGGAAAAACAACAACTGCAATAAATCTTGCATCATCACTTGCATTAAATGGTCTTCCAATTTTACTTATTGATTGTGATCCGCAGTCAAATTTAACAAGTGGAATTGGAATTGATAAACGTTCTCTTCAAAAAACAATCTACGATTTTTATATTGGAAATGCTTCACTTGAAGAAATAATTTTTCCAACTGAAATGGAAAATTTATTTGTAATTCCAGCAAATGTAAATCTTGTCGCAGCAGAAATTGAACTCATACAAATTGAAAATAGAGAAAAAATTTTATCAAACGGAATAGATAAAATCAAAAATAATTATCTCTTTACAATAATTGATTGTCCACCGTCACTTGGTCTTTTGACATTGAATTCATTGAATGCAGCAGATTCTATTCTCATTCCTGTTCAATGCGAATATTATGCACTTGAAGGTTTGGGAATGTTGCTTGATACAATTTCAATGATACAAAATGTTTCAAATCCAAAACTTGAAATTGAAGGAGTACTTCTTACGATGTATGACGGAAGATTGCGACTTTCAAACCAAGTTGTGGATGAAGTGAAAAAGTTTTTTAGAGAAAAAATGTTTAACACAATTATTTCCAGAAATGTTAAATTAAGTGAAGCACCAAGTTTTGGAAAACCAATTTGTCTTTATGAACCAAGTTCAAATGGAGCAAAATTTTATTTGAATCTTGCGAAAGAAGTTTTAGAAAGAAATGATTTTGTAAAAAAAGAAAATAATATTTCATCACCAATTATTCCAACTGAGGAAATGTATAAATGAGCAATAAACAACCACTTGGCAAAGGACTTGCAGCATTGATTCGTCCAATAGAAGAAAAAAAAATAAATGAAGTTGAAATAAAAGAAATTATAAAAGAAGTTGTAAAAGAAATAACACCACAAATTGAGATTTCAAAAATAAAACCAAATCCACTTCAACCGAGAAAAAATTTTGATTCAACTTCACTTGAAGAATTAAAACTTTCCATCAAAGAAAATGGAATTATACAACCAATTACAATTCGCAAAATTGATGCTGAAAATTATGAAATAATTTCTGGTGAAAGAAGATTTCGTGCATCAGTTGAACTTGGAATGCAAACAATTCCATCTCATATTATTGAAGTTGAAAGCAATGAAAAAATGCTTGAACTTGCTTTGATTGAAAACATTCAAAGAGAAAATTTAAATCCAATTGAAATTGCTTTTTCATATCAAAGATTGATTGAAGAATGTAATTTGACACACGAAAAAGTTGCTGAAAAAGTTGGAAAAAATAGAACTACAATTACAAACTTTTTGCGACTTCTAAAACTTCCGCAAGTGATTCAAGAAGCATTAAAATATAATGAACTTACAGAAGGACATGCAAGAAATATTGTTTCAATTGCTGATGAAAAAACTCAAATTAAAATTTTTGAAAAAATTAGAAACGAGAATTTATCAGTTCGTCAAGTTGAAAACTTAGTAAAAAATCTTTCGTTAGCAATTTCTCCGAAATTGGAATCAAATAAAATTTCATTTGAACATCCAATTGTTGTAAAACTTCGCGAAGAATTTTCAACAAAAATTTCCATTACACAAAAAAGAGGTGGAAGAGGAGAAATAGTTTTTGAATATTATTCACTTGATGATTTTGATAGATTGATTGAATTACTTTTAAAAAAATAATTTTATAGAAAATGAAAAAAATAATTTATACTGAAAATGCACCAAATCCAATTGGACCATATGTTCAAGCAAATGTTTTCAATGGTAAACTAATTTTTATTTCAGGACAAATTCCAATTGATCCAAAGAAAAACGAGATCGTAAGTGATGATATAAAATTACAAACTGAACAAGTTTTGGAAAATTTAAAAGCAATTCTTATTGCTTCAAACAGCAGTTTAGAAAATGTTTTGAAAACAACAGTGTTTATAAAAAACATGAATGAATTTAGTGTGATGAACGAAATTTATAGTAAGTATTTTACAAAAGATTTTCCATCGCGAAGTACAGTTGAAGTTTCTCGTTTGCCAAAAGATGTAAAAATAGAAATTGAAGCAATTGCATATACAAATTTTTAAATTTTTTTTGTTTATTGTTTTAGTTTACACAAATTCAAGTTCACAAATTGATTTTGATACTTTACAAAAATCATCAACAAAATCAATGCTTTTATCAGCAGTTTTTCCAAGTGCTGGACAAATCTATAACGAATCATATTGGAAAGTTCCTGTAATTGTTGGTCTTGGAAGTTATTTTGTTTACAATTGGAATGATGCAAATAATTCCTATTTAGATTTTAGAACAAAATATAAACAAACTCAAAGCTTGCAATATAAAAATGCAAAAGATTTTTACAGAAATGAAAGAGATAGATTTGCGTGGTATTTTTTTGTTTTATATGTTGCTAACATTGCAGATGCTTATGTTGGTGCGGAACTTTATTCATTTGATGTAAATGAAAATCTATTGAAACAAAATTTTAATAACATTCAATTTAAATTTTATTACAACTTAAATTTTAAAAATTATGCAAACACGTATTGAAAAAGATTCACTTGGAAATCGTGAGATTCCATTTGATGCATATTATGGAGTGCAAACTCACCGTGCTTTGGAAAATTTTCCAATAAGTGGGTTAAAACCAAAACCATCTTATGTTGAAGCAACTGTTCATATAAAAAAATCAGCAGCAATTGTAAATAATTCTCTCGGAATTTTAGATAAAAAAAAATGTGATGCAATTGTAAAATCTTGCGATGAAATTTTATCTGGAAATTTGCGAGAATGGTTTGTTGTAGATGTTTATCAAGCAGGTGCTGGAACTTCTCACAATATGAACACAAATGAAGTGATTGCAAATCGTGCGATTGAAATTCTTGAAGGAAAAAAAGGTGATTATTCCGTCATAAGTCCAAATGATGATGTGAATATGGCACAATCTACAAATGATGTTTGTCCAACTGCAATTAGAATTGGTGCTTTGATGAATACAAACAAATTATTGAGTAGTTTAAAAAATCTTGAAGATGTATTTGCTAAAAAATCTAAAGAGTTTGACCACATTGTAAAATCTGGAAGAACACATCTTGCAGATGCGGTTCCTGTGAGATTAGGACAAGAATTTGGTGCTTGGAGTATGAATATGCAAAAACATTCCAAATCAATTCAAGTTGCAATGGAAAGTTGTAAAGAACTTGGAATTGGTGGAACTGCTGCTGGAACAGGATTAAATGCACATCAAAAATATCGCGAGATGATGGTAAAACAACTTTCACTTCAAATTGGAATTGATTTCAAAATGTCAGAAAACTATTTTGAATCGATGCAAAGTTTAAGACCGATGGTTGAGATTTCAAATGCAGTTCGTAATTTAGCACAAGATTTGATTCGTATTTCAAATGATATTCGTCTTCTTGGTTCTGGTCCAAAGACTGGGTTTTTTGAAATAAATCTTCCTGCTGTTCAACCGGGTTCTTCAATAATGCCGGGAAAAGTAAATCCTGTTATGTTTGAAATGATGAATATGGTTTGCTTTCAAATTATTGGATGTGATACAACAATTCTTATGTCGGCACAAGCAGGACAACTTGAACTCAATGTTATGATGCCAGTTGTTGCTTTTAATCTTTTGCATGAAATAGAAATTCTTTCAAATGCAATTGATGTTTATGTAAAATTTGGTGTTGAAGGAATTACAGCAAATGAAAGTAGATGTCAAACGTATGCTGAAAATTCTATAAGTATTGTGACAGTTTTAAATCCACATATTGGATATTTGAAAGGTGCTGAAATTGCAAAAGAATATCTCAAAAGTGGAAAGACAATTCGTGAACTTGTGATTGAGAAAGGACTTCTTTCAGAAGAAAAACTTGATGAAATTTTTGACTTAAAAAAAATGACTGAACCAGGAATTCACAAGTAAAAAATTATTCGTAAATTCACAAAAAAAAATTATGTCAGAACAAATTCTTTCTTCTAATCCAGTTCAGAAACCAAATGTTGTAAAAGCAAAAAAAAAACCAAAAGATCTTGCAGTTGTAAATCAATCTGGATGTACGGGGTGTGAAGTGTGTGTGGAATTTTGTCCTGTTGATTGTATTTTAGTTGTAGCAGGTGATTCATATCAAGAACACAAACATCTTGTGGAAATTGATTTGGATATTTGTATAGGTTGTAAGTTATGTGTAAAATATTGTCCTTGGGATACAATAGAAATGTTGCCAAATGAAGAAGCATATAAAATTGCAGCAGGAAATTGGACAGAAACTACAATTTTAAAAGATAGAGAATGGATGAAAAATTCAAGTGCAAAAGTAGGAGAAACCATTATTCCTGCACTTCTTACTAAACCGTATGCATAATAATTTTTTTTTAAAACAAAAAAATAAAAAAGTAAAATGAAATTTAGTATAACAAGTGGCGAACTTTTAAAAGCTCTTTCAAAAGCAAATTCAGTAATTCAACAAAAATCTCCAATTGAAATTTTGGATAATTTTTTATTTGATGTTTCAGGAAGTTCACTTACAATTAGTGCAACAAATTTGGAAATTTCAATTAGAGTAATTCTAAATGTAAAAGGAAATACAAATGGAAGAATTGCAGTTCCATCTCGTAGAATTTATGAAACAGTTGCAGCACTTCCATTGAATACTCAAATCAATTTTACTGCTGATTTGAATTCTAAAAAAATTGTGATGAATACAGAAAAAGGAACTTATCATTTGACTGGAGAAACAGCAGAAGAATTTCCTGAACTTCCAAAAATTGAGAAAGCAAACGAGTTTGAGTTTTCAAATGAATCAATTTCAAAAATAATAAACAAAACAAAATTTGCTGTAAGTGATGATATACATCGTCCTGCAATGACGGGAGTTTTATTTCAGTTTAAGAAAAGTGAGTTTGTAGCAGTTTCAACTGATGGACATAGATTGGTTAAATTTTCTCTCAAAAAATTCAAATCCAATAAAGAACAAGAAATTATAATTCCACAAAAAACATTGAATATATTGGGTAAACTTGTGGAAGAATACAATTGCATTTTATCTGTTGTGGAACAAAAACAAATTTGGTTTTCATTTTCAAATGTAATTTTATTTTCTCGTGTTATAGATGAAAAATATCCAAACTATGAAACTGTTATTCCAAATGACAACGATAAAAAACTTGTTATAGAAAGACAAGAAATTCAATCATCTGTAAAAAGAGTTGGTTTATATTCATCGTCTCAACAAAATTCAATGCCAATAAAATTTTCATTGAAAAAAAATTTGCTTACAGTTTCAGCAGAAAATCCTGAAATGGGATGCAATGCTGATGAGGAAATTGAGTGTGAATATAGTGGAACCAATTTTGAAACTGGTTTTAATTCAAGTTATGTTATTGAAATGACGTCGCATATTTCATCAAAAGAAATTATGTTTTTATTTAGTACTCCAACTCGTGCAGCCATAATAAAACCAAACGAAAATGAATCTGACGAAGATGTTTTAATGTTGATAATGCCATTGAGATTAAATTCATAATGTTTTGTTTAATTCAAATTCCAAATTGCAATTTTAAAGTTGCTGTTTGGAATTTTTAATTTTAGAAAAATTGTATTTAGAAAAACTTCATCTTGTAAATTTTAGAAACCACAAAAATTCTCAAATTGAATTTGGGAAAAATTTGAATCTAATCATTGGAAATAATGGTCAAGGAAAAACAAATATACTTGAGGCAATTTCTTACTTATCAATTACAAAAAGTTTTTTATCAGCAAGCGATGTAAATGTGTGTAATGTTAATGAAAATTTTTTTGAAGTTAAAGGAAATTTTTTTTTACAAGATGAAAGTGAATACAATGTTTGTGTTCAATATAAAAAACCTTCTCATGAAAAAATTATTTCTTTGAACAAAAAAAAAATTGAAACAAAAAAAATTATCATTGGAAAATTTCCAATTGTTGTTCTTTCTCCGTATCATTATTCATTGACATTTGGTGTTCCATCAGAGAGAAGAGCTTTCCTAGATTTAGTTTTATCACAAACTTCTAAAAGCTATTTAGATGATATAATTGCCTACAAAAAAATTTTAAGACAACGAAATTCACTTTTATATCAATTTAAAGAGAGAAAATTTTTTGACACTGAATTACTCTTAACTTGGGATGAACAAATAATATCAGTTGGTTCAAGAATTATGAAGAAAAGAAACGATTTTTTAAATGTGTTTCAAAATTTTTTATATAATGCATATCTATTTATTACTGATGAAAATGAATTTCCAAGTTTAAATTACAAAACACAATTCCATTTGAATAACAATATTTCATTAGATGAAGTTCAAAACTTATTTTCATCTGAAGTTGGAAAAAATAAAGAGAAAGAAAAAATTTTGTATTCAACTTTGGTTGGTCCCCATTTGGATGATATTGAATTTAAGATAAATAATTTTGATGTAAAAAAATTTGCTTCGCAAGGACAACACAAAACATTTCTTATTGCAATAAAAATTGCTGAATTAAATTTTCTGAAAAATTATTTGCAAAAAAATCCGATTCTTTTACTTGACGATGTATTTAGTGAATTAGATGAATATCGTACGAAAAAAGTTTTTGAAATGATTCATAACAGTTCACAAACATTTATTACATCTACATCACAGAATTTTGTAAATTTTTCTTTTAATGAAGATGCAAAAATAATTTCTGTTGAAAATGGAAATATATTTGAATTTGAAACTAAAACAATTTTTTAAATTTGTATAAATACAAAAAAATATCTGAACCAAAATCAATACTTGAAGCAATTTCTATTGCATTTCAAAAATATGGTTTGAATGAAAAATTAAAGGAAGAGCATTTGTGCGAAGAATGGAAAAAAATAGTTGGAAAAAATATAGCGAAAATTTCAATAGCAGAAAAAATTGAAAAACAAATTTTAATTGTGAGAGTTACATCAAGTGTGTGGAGGAATGAATTACAATTTCACAAAGACTCTATAATGAAAAAAATTTTTGAAAAATTTGGTGACACAATAAAAGATATAAAATTTAAATAATAACAAATTATGATAAAAGAAAATCAAGAGGAAAATATTTTAAACAACAACGAATATACAGCAGAAGATATAACTGTTCTAAAAGGACTTGAAGCAGTTCGTCGTCGTCCCGCAATGTATATTGGAGATGTGAGTGTTCGAGGTCTTCATCATTTGGTTTATGAAGTTGTAGATAATTCAATTGACGAAGCACTTGCAGGATTTTGTCAAAATATTTTTGTTTCAATAAATCAAAATGGGTCCGTAACTGTTCAAGATGATGGAAGAGGAATTCCTGTAGATATTCATTCAGAAGAAAAAAAGAGTGCATTAGAAGTTGTGATGACTGTTTTACATGCGGGAGGAAAATTTGATAAACAATCTTACAAAGTTTCAGGAGGACTTCACGGTGTTGGAGTTTCAGTTGTAAATGCGTTAAGCGAAGATCTTGAAGTTGAAGTTGTGCGAGATGGAAAAATTTATTTTCAAAAATATAAACAAGGAGCAGCACTTGGAGAAGTAAAAATAATTGGCAATTCTACAAAAGGAAAAACAGGAACAAGAGTTACATTTTTACCAGATGCCGAAATTTTTAAAAATAGAAATTTTAAATTCGAAACAATTGCTGAACGACTTCGCGAACTTGCGTTTTTAAATTCGGGTGTTTCACTTGTACTGAAAGAAGAAGCAACAAACCAAGAAGAAACATTTTTTTACAAAGGTGGGTTGCTTGAATTTATTAAATACACTGATAGCAATCGTCACTCAATAATGAAGAAAAAATTTTATGCCAAAGGTGAAGGTCAAGATGACAGTGGAAAAAATGTTGAAGTTGAAGTTGCGTTCCAATATAACAATGGATATAATGAAAATATATTTTCATACGTAAATAATATCAATACTCACGAAGGTGGCACACATCTTGTTGGATTTAGAACAGCAATGACTAGAACATTAAATAGTTTTGCTTCAAAAAATAATTTGATAAAAGATCAAAAAATAAATTTAACAGGAGATGATTTTAAAGAAGGTCTGACGGCAGTAATAAGTGTAAAAGTTGCAGAGCCACAGTTTGAAGGTCAAACTAAAACAAAGCTTGGAAATAGTGAAATAAAAGGAATAGTGGAAAGTATTATTGGAGAACATCTTTCAAGTTGGTTAGAAGAAAATACTTCTGATGGAAAAAATATAATTGAAAAATGTATTTATGCAGCTGAAGCTCGTGAAGCAGCAAGAAAAGCAAGAGAACTTGCGAGAAGAAAAAATTCTCTTGATGGTGGAGGACTTCCTGGAAAACTTGCTGATTGTTCAATTGATGATCCTAAACACTGTGAAATATATTTTGTTGAAGGTGATTCTGCAGGAGGAAGTGCGAAACAAGGAAGAGATAGAAGATTTCAAGCAATTCTTCCGCTTAAAGGAAAAATTTTAAATGTAGAAAAAGCAAGAATGCATAAGATGTTAGAGAACGAAGAAATTCGTGCTATATTCACTGCACTTGGAACTGGAGTTGGTGAAGATTTTAATATTGAAAAATTAAGATACAATAAAGTTATTTTAATGTGTGATGCTGATGTAGATGGTTCTCACATTAGAACATTGCTTTTGACGCTTCTTTTTAGATATATGAAAGATCTTGTTGAACTTGGTCATATTTATATTGCACAACCACCACTTTACAAGTTGAAAAAAGGAAAACAAGAATTTTACGCATATGATGATTATGAAAAAGATGATATTTTAAAGCGATTAAAAAGTGATAAAAAAAACTTCAAAGATGAAATTGAAGAAAGTGAAAAAAATGAAGAGACACAGACAAAAGGAAATGTTGTAATTTCTCGCTATAAAGGATTGGGAGAAATGACTCCCGAACAACTTTGGACAACAACGATGAATCCTGAAACAAGAACAATTCTCCAAGTTACACTTGAAAATGCTGCAGATGCTGATAGAACGTTTTCAATTTTGATGGGAGATGAAGTTGAACCACGAAGAGAATTCATAGAAAAAAACGCAAAGTTTGTTAAAAATTTAGATGTGTAAGAATGATAGTTTGTGGAATTGATCCGGGAAGTAGAATCACAGGGATTGCAGTTATTGAAAAA
>SXSO01000148.1 GCA_005792205.1 Bacteroidota bacterium
ACGGGTTTATTTTGAAAATTTTGGAGTGTTTTTGTGTAAAAGAAGAGTGTTTTTCCTCATCGGAATGGTTTACTTTTGACCGAAATGATAGTACTTTTACAAAAATACACTCTATTTTCGGAAAAATATCATCGTTTCGGTTACAAACATAGTCTTCCGACGCAAAAAACAAGGCATTTTGTTCCGAAACGGGTCAGAATTTATGTTGAGTTTTTTTGTTTAAATATCAGTTTCACGAGATATTTTATTGGATAAAATGAGTTCTTAAACTAAAATCGTTTTACAAAAAATGTTTACAAATGGATTAGAAAAAAATCAATTTATTTTTTATGAACTTTGAAATTATTTCTAACTTAAATCAAATACATTTTTACAATTTGTAAAAAATGTTAAATAAATTTATATTTGAATGTTTTTATTTACCAAACAATTAACTATTATGAAACAATTTGTCACATTATTTATTCTTGTCGTTTTAGTTTTTAACAACAACAATTTGTATTCAAAAAATACAAGAGAAAAAATAAATTTAAAAAATCTTTCCTCAAAAACAAAAGCACATAAAGAACGACTCAAAATTTTGAAATCAAAAAATAAATTACAAAAAAAACATTCTACAAATTTTTTGAATAACAAAATCAAACCGAATAATTTTATTCTTGAAAATGAAGAAGAATCTATAAACTCGCAATCTGTAAATTCGCAAAGAAAATCATCACCAAATTCAGGAAGTCAAAATGATTTAAGTTGGGTTTTAGTTGATAGCACATTTAACGCATATTCTGCTGCTACGAATGAAGTAAATCCACTTGCGTATGATTATTTTAGTAACGCAATAACACTTGCCAATCGCGGACATTCGGGATATTCGCAATCAAGTGGACAAATTTGGTATAATTCTTCACTTGATTATGGTCAAACTTGGACGCGAAGTGATACATCTATAAATGGAAATACCACTTTTCGTGGAAGATATCCAAGTGGAACAATTTCAAATTGGGAAGAAGGTGAAAATCCTGAAAATACAATTTTTGGATTTTCTTATCCTCAACTTAATTTTGGAAATAGTGGATATGGAAAATCTGTATTTGGTCGAGATACTTTGATGCGATCAAATGCTATTTCAAATTTATTTTATCTTCCAGATTCTTCTTATTCGGGAGCAACTTATATTTGGAATGAAGAATATGGAGAACCATATTTGTATAGTTTAATTATGAAAAAACCAATTTCACCATCAACAACATCTCGACTTGCGTTTTTCAAAAGTGAAGATGATGGTTTAACTTGGACAGAAAAAGAAGTTTGGGGTGGAGCAAATTGGACACAAATTTATTCTCGCAAAGGAAGATGCGATGGATCTGATGTTCATATTGAAGCAATTGTAAAGACAAGTGAATTTGGAGATGACTTTGTAATTGCGAAAAATACATCGATAGATTTTGGTGAAACTTGGGAAGGTTGGGAATATTTGAATTGGAAAGAAATTTCTGACTTCGCGGGAATAGATGTGATTGGAACATTGGATGGAAGTATTGCGCAAGATTTTGTTGTAGATTATGACGGAAATTTTCACATCTTTTTTTCAGCAGCAGATACAAATGATGCGTCATTTGGTCTTTATATTCTTGAAGCATACTATGATGGACTTGATTGGAAAGGAAATATAATTGCTCAAAGAACTACAAGTTTTGTTTCTGGTTTTGGAAATATAAGTCAAATGGATTGCGAACTTCAAGCAAGTATTTCAGTTGATAAAGATTACTTTGTAGTAAAATGGGTTGATGCTGTTGAAGAAGGTTTAGAAAAAGGAGATATTTTTATCAGTGGAAGAACAATTGATGGAAGTTGGAGTGAACCAATAAATATAACTGAAACAGATGATGAATATGGAAAAGAAATGTTTACACACATTGCTCCAAAACTTTTTTTTGATGGAGAAAATGCTGAAATTTATTTGATGAAAACTGAACAACTTGCTGATGTTCTTGATAATCAACTTAATCCAAGTAATCCGTGTGGTTTGTGGTTTAGTTCGTATTATTACAATATTAACGGTTCGCAAGCAAATACGATTTATACTTTTCTTGATGAAATTGATGCGTTTCGTGGAGATACAGTTTTATTGCCTATTTATGTTGAGTTTCCTGAAGGTGAAACATTTTCATCATTTGAAATGAATTTTGGTTTTGAGGACATCATTGAATTTATTGGTGTAAATACAGATGAAAGTATGACTTCTGAAAATTGGATTATAGAATCAAATTTGAATGAAGGAGTTATAAATATTGCGGCAGCAGGTTCACAAGATATAGAAGGAACTGGAACATTATTCTCTCTTGTGTTTTATATTCCGCAAGATGCTGAAACAGATTATTTTGTATCCGTTTGGTATGATAACGCAATATTTAATACGGGAGAAAATCCTGTTGAATCTTATGATGGTGGAATTTATATTTTTCCTGATGATGTAATAATAAATTATGGTGATGTTGATTTGAACGGTGAAATACAAGCATATGATGCCTCTCAAGTTTTGAAATATCTTGTTGGGGAAATTGATTTAGATAATGAGCAACAACTAAACGCGAATGTTAGTTTGGATAATTCAATATCAGCACTTGACGCAACACTTATTTTACAATTTATTGTTGGAACAATTGATACACTTCCATATGATGGAAGCACAATGATAGCAACAGGAAATATAACAATGGACAATCAAGAAATTTCTGCGGGAAGCGAAATTGAGATTCCATTTTATATTTCAAATGGAAGTAATGTGTTGTCTTTCAATGGATATTTTAAATTCAATCCTGAACATTTAGAATTTACTGAAATAGTTTGGTCTGATCTTTTAAATCAATTTTTAATTGAAACACAACTTGATGAAGATAGAATTTATTTTGCTGGAGCATCAAATAATCCTGATGGACAAACAGGAGTTTTTGGAAGATTGAAATTCACAGTAATAGAAAATTTTGATGATGATTCTACAATTGTGGTACTTAAAAAATTGAGATGGAATGAAGGTGAAATTCAAGAAGATGTTACAAAATCAATTTTATATCACATAACTTCTGTGAATGAAAATGGTTTGCCGAAACAATTCGCACTTTTACAAAATCAACCAAATCCATTTAATCCAAATACAAAAATAAAATATGAAATCGCGAAAAGTGGATTTG
>SXSO01000149.1 GCA_005792205.1 Bacteroidota bacterium
AAATCCAATTAGTCCTCTTGCAGGAACTACAAATTCAAGTCGTGTAGAATTATTTACAGAAAACATATTTCTCATCTCACCTTTTCTTGAACCAATATTTTCAATAACTTTTCCAACAAACTCATCGGGAACATCTATTATAACTTTTTCAATTGGTTCACAAACCACATCGTCAATTCTTTTCATAATTACTTCTGGACGTGAAACTTGAAACTCATAATTTTCTCTTCGCATTGTTTCAATTAAAATTGAAAGATGAAGTTCTCCTCTTCCTGAAACTTTAAAAACATCAGGAGAATTTGTAAGTTCAACTTTTAAACTCACATTTGAACGAAGTTCTTTTATAAGTCGTTCACCAAGATTTCTTGTTGTAACATATTTTCCTTCAAGTCCCGCAAATGGAGAATTATTTACAATAAAATTCATTGACAAAGTTGGTTCTTCAATTGATACAAATTGAAGTGGAACTGTGTTTGATGGATGTGAAATTGTTTCTCCAATATCTACATCTTCCATTCCAGCAACGGCAATTATATCTCCTGCATTTGCTTGATTTATTTCAACTCGTTTGAGACCTTCAAATGTATAAAGTTTAGAAATTTTTGCTGCCTCTATTGACGCATCACGATGAACTATAATCATTTGTTCTCCATTTGAAATTTTTCCCGAATGAACTTTTCCAATTCCCAATCTTCCAAGATATTCATTGTAATCAATTGTAGTAACAAGCATTTGAAATGGTTTTTCAATTTCCACATTTGGTGGAGGAACTTTTTCAACAATTGTTTGAAAGAGAAATTCAAGTGAATTACTTTCATCTGAAATTTCTTTTTTTGCGATTCCAGATTTCGCAATACAATATACAGTAGCAAAATCAAGTTGTTTATCATTTGCTCCAAGTGATAAAAATAAATCAAACACTTCATCTAAAATTTCATGAGGACGAGCATCTTTTCTATCAATTTTATTGATTACAACAATTGGTGTAAGATTTAATTCCAAAGATTTTTTTAAAACAAAACGAGTTCCGGGAAGTGGTCCTTCAGCAGCATCTACAAGAAGTAAAACTCCATCTACCATTTTTAAAGTTCGTTCAACTTCTCCACCAAAATCGCTATGTCCTGGAGTATCCACAATATTTATTTTAAAATCTTTGTAATGAACGGAAGTATTTTTGGCAAAAATTGTAATCCCTTTTTCTCTTTCCAAATCATTTGAATCCATTACACGAGTTTCAACTTGTTGATTTTCACGAAAGGTTCCCGTTTGACGAAGTAAATAATCTACGAGTGTTGTTTTTCCGTGATCAACATGAGCAATAATTGCAATATTTCTAATTTTATTTGATGTATTCATTGACAAAATTTATAATAAAAAATGCCTCTTTTTTTGAGGCATTTGTGAAAAGTTTTGAGGAAATATATTAAATTGAATTGAAAGTGAAAAATGAAGTTTTTAATGTATTGTCAAAATTTGATGATGTGTTTCGTTTTTAGTTGATTGAAATTGTAAGGAAATGAGTTTTTGTAATATGGCAATTTTAGTCAATAAATTAGCACCGTTTCGGTCAAAAATGCCTTGTTTTTTGCGTCGGAAGACTATGTTTGTGACCGAAACGATTACATTTTCCCGAAAATAGAGTGTATTTTTACGAAAACACTATCATTTCGGTCAAAAGTATAGTCCTCCGACGAAGAAAAACACTCTTCTTATGAGTAAAAACACTCCAATTTTTAGAGAAATAAGTTGTCATTATTAAACTAATTTTCACTTTCACAAATAAAAAAGGACAATGAAACTTTTCATTGTCCTTTTGTTTTAAAATTGAAAGTAAAACTTTACTTTACCAAAAACACTTTTTTTTTAAAAAATTTTTGTAAAGTGTAAAAGAGTAAAAGAGCAAAGCATAACTATTTATTCTGGAAAATACGGAAACCGATATCATTGTAGCGGTAATTGTAGCTGACGCGGTAGGAAACCTCGCAGAGGTTATAGTCGGAGTACCACGAGCCGCCACGAATAACAGCCGCCTTTCCAACTCTTTCCCATACATTTCCACTCATATCATATATGCCTAACTCGTTTGGTCTTTTTGTTCCCACTTCATGTGTCTTCTCTCCTGAATTTTCCAAATACCATCCAACTTCATCCAAATTATTACTTCCACTATATTCATATCCTTTACTCTTATTCCCTCCTCTTGCCGCATATTCCCATTCAGATTCTTCGGGTAATCTTATTTTCTTTCCTGTTCTTTCACTTAACCACTCACAAAATTTATTCGCATCTTCTTTATTTACATTTATTACTGGTCTATTTCCTCTTCCCCATCCTTCATCATCTGGTCTTTCATATCCTGTTTCATTACAAAATTCATCATACTGCGCAAATGTTACTTCTGTTTGGCTTATGTAAAAATCTCCCATGTCACCTCCTTCTACTAATATCCAATCTATTTCTATGTTATTATCTAATCGCTTCTCTATTTTGTTTAATCGGTCTTCTGTACTTTGACACAACAATACATCTAAATTAAACAACACACATATTATTAAAATAATTTTATTCATTTTGTTTTCTTGGTTTTTATTTGTATAAATTTTTTACTCCTAAATTCTCTAATAAATATAAATTATTTTTTCCTAATATTCTATTTTGTAGGAATAATTTTTTAC
>SXSO01000150.1 GCA_005792205.1 Bacteroidota bacterium
AAACAAAAATGGGACACAAAAAAACTTTGTATCCCATTTTCTTTTAACGACGATAACGACTAAAAATTTATTTTACTAAAATCATTTTCTTCATTTCAGAAAAATTATTTGTCGTGAGTTTATAGAAATAAATTCCACTGTTCAAATTATTTGCGTCAAATTCAGTTTCATAAACTCCAACATTTTTATTTTCATTTACAAGTGTTTTTATTTCACGACCTAAAACATCAAACACTTTTAAATTTACAAATCCACTTTTTGCAATTTCATATTTTATTTTTGTTTTTGGATTAAATGGATTTGGATAATTTTGTTTCAATGAAAATTTTGTTGGAATTTTTACGTTTTGATTTTCATTTACAGAAACAATTCCATTTAAAAATGTAATTGTGTTTTCAATCAATCCTTTTGCTGTCAAAGAATCGGTTATTGAACCAACTGCAAATGCGAAGAAAACTATTTGAGGTATTTCAATATCTTCTCCAAAAACAATTATACTTGCGTCTTCTGTTTCTTCTGACCAATTTCCCGCACGATATGTCAAAACATCATTTGGATTAAGTTTCATCGCATCTTTATCAGTATAAGAATGGCGAGTTGTAAATGAAATAGGTTCAAAAAGTGTGTTTGGATATGTAAAAATTGGATGTTCCGGCATAAAGAATGTTATTGATCCTGCACTATTATCTGCACTCCACGAACTGTCGTGCAAAACATTTTGTCTAAAATTTATATCTATATCACTTGTTGATGATTTTCTAAAATCATATCCAACTTCTCCTCCTTCAATTAAAATTTTATTTCCATTCAACGCAAGTTCAACAAGAGCATCTCTTAAATCTTCTCGTCGCAAAGGATCAAGTGTAATTCCACTTGAAGCAATAATTACACCATAATCAGAAAGCATAGAAATATCTAAATCAGCAATTTTTGTAAATGTTACATCGTATCCCAATTCAGTCAAAGTTGTGTAAAATAAATTTGGAGATTTGCTTCCATCAACAGCTTTTTTATATTCACTTATTCCTTTTTCAGTCATAATTTTTTGGAAAGCATTTGCTGTATCATCATCAATAATTAAAACGTTTCCACTTGTTTCAATAATTGTAAATTTATTAAAACCAATTTCTGGAAAAACAGAAATGTTTTGATTTGTTGAAATATCTCTCGCAACAACTTTGTAAAAAATTGAATCTCCAATTTGTAGTTCTGAAATTGGAATATTAAATGCTGCTAAATAATTATTTCCTTCAACATTTTCTAATGTAAATGTTCCACTAAATGCGGGAAAATTTTTGTAGTATTCCACCCAAACCAAATCTATTCCCAAATTATCAGTTGCTCTTGCTCCAACATTTACGGGATAGCGTGAAAGCGAAATATCTCTTAATGGATTATGTATAATTGTTGGAAGAACTGTATCAAATCCAACATAAAAAGAATAAAACATATTTGGAGCATTTGCTGGAGATGTAATAACCGTTCCATTGATATCACTTGCTGAAATGTAATAACGATAATTTGTTGAAACTCCATTTCCTAAAATATCGCAAGCAAATTCACTTGGAATTTCCGTTGGAATAAGTTGAACAGTATCTGTAAATTCAAACCCTCTTCCAAAAATTAGTTTAAGTGAACTTGAATCAAGTGGAGCAAGTCCTGGAAGAATTTTTGCTATTATATGATATGGACCAAATAAATCTTCTGTGTCATTTAATTTTGTATGTTGAATTTGTGGAACGTAATCATTTGGGTTTACAAAATTTCTTTCTCCAAAATGTTGAACAATTTGTTGTAAATGAATTCCACCAAATAAATCTCTATCTGCTTGAATAACTGCTTGTGCGTTTTGCCTCATCGTTGGAGATGTTGAAAGATAGTAATGACTTTTCAAAACAAGTTTATCTAAAACATCACGACCAATATCGTTCCAAATCAACATCAAAGCACCAGACCAAATTTGTCCAGCATCATGAACTCCCATTCCACTAACACCATTTGGAGGATAGTTTCTTGTATCTACAAGAGTTCTTCCATCCCAAAAAGTTCCACTTCCGTTTACAGTAAAACCAGCATCCCAAGTAAAAACTTTATCACTACTTATATTGAAGTTCGAATTTATAGAACGAGAATAACTTCCTGCCCAATAATCACCGAACCCTTCTCCAAGATGTCCTGCTTCATTTCCTCCCCAACCTGGTTTTATTCCATTGTGAATTGCGTGACCATATTCATGCCAAATAACATCTAAATCTTCATCATCATCACTTCCACCTTCTCCCCACGCAAGTCGGTTTTGACTTGGAATATAGTGTGAATTATCAGCACCATTTAATCCATGAGGATCGCATTCAATTGGAAGATTTTGAATGCTATCAAATCCAAGTGATTGTATATATCTTTGTGATGAGTCAATCCAAAAATACACCATCACTTCTTCAAACCCTTGTTGAGAACGAGTAAATTGAAATGAATCAGGACTTGATGGATTCGCAAACACATCAGTTGGAGATTCAAAATTTGACAACTTACAATGAGGTCCTTCAAGTTTATATTTTTCATTTGAAAAAGTTATATCTTGCAATGGAACTAAAATTCTTTGATCATTAAGTTCGGGAGTATCTGTATCATTTCCATTTGGATCAATAAAACCAGTTGTTCCATAATATTGATTTGAACTTGTGAGAGGATCAGGATTCCAAACGAATCCACTTCCTGTTACTTTTTTTCGTGTTTCATACATTGCAATATCTTCAACTGAAATTATTTTTCCATCAATTGCGTTCACAAAAATTTCCCAATCACCAAGTGGTTCTTCGCAAAATAAATTTATTTTATACGCAAGTTGTGGAGTTTCATTTTCAGCATAAATCATAAGTTGTGATTTTGTATCACCAACAATTTTTTTCGCATTCAAATTTTCTTTTGCAATTTCAATTGCAGTTTGATTTGTTAAACTTGGAATTGTAGAAACTTCAAGATTTGGTTTGTAATTATTTGTAACAAATGTTACAAAATTATTTTTGTCAATTGAAACAACAACATCACTGCGAAATACGGGAACATCATTTACACTTTGATAAAAATTTACATGAGAAATCCCAAAACTTTGTTGAAGTTTTATATTTGATAAATCACTTAAATCAGTTTTCATTTTGAAAGTATTTATATTTTCTTTCAAATATGTTTTTGCGATTTCAACTGATGTTCCAGAATATGGACCTTTTTTTATATTAAAAAGAGAAATTGGAATTTGAGTTTTAGCATCAATTTCTGCTGTTGAAGTTGAATAAATTTTTTTTGTGGATTGAATTGCTTTTGTTTTAGAAATTTTTGCGTCAAGTGAAACAACACAAAACATCAAAATCAGATTCAAAAGAAATATTCGTTTCATTTTTGTTATTGGATTTATTGATAAAAAATTCTCTTAAATATCGGAATTTTTTAGAGTTAGATAAAATATTTGAGTAAATTTTTTCCTGTTTACTAAGTTTTACTATACGTAAACCTCTTTACATGTCACGTGAATCACTTTACATGTCACGTGAATCACTTCACATGCCACGGGAACGACTTCACATGCCACGGGAACGACTTTACATGTCATGTGAATCACTTTTTGTATAGTAAAAAGTGGTTTTTTGTCCCGAAACGGAATTTTTAATGATATGAATAAATTCTCCAACACACAAATTGGAATAATTCCCCGTCTCTAAAAAACAAAAATGGGACACAAATAAACTTCGTGTCCCAATTTTTAACGACGATAACAGCAAAAATTTATTTTATCAAAATCATTTTCTTCATTTCGGAAAAATTATTTGTTGTGAGTTTGTAAAAATAAATTCCACTGTTTAAATTATTTGCGTCAAAATCAGTTTCGTAATATCCCGCATTTTGATTTTCATTTACAAGTGTTTTTATTTCACGTCCCAAAACATCAAACACTTTTAAATTTACAAAACC
>SXSO01000151.1 GCA_005792205.1 Bacteroidota bacterium
AAATAGTGGCAAGTGTAACCACTAACATCATTCCAAAAATTACATCTTTACTTAACAAACTTTCAATTTCTATTTTTAATTTTGTCTGAAAAAAAGAAAATGTTTGTAACAATGAAACAACAAGTAGATAATAAATCACAATATATTGTACAACAGTTTTTGTCTTTGCAGAAAACGAAGTTACAACTGGTTTCCCTTTGTATTCAGCAACACCTCTTAAAACCGTAATTGAAATATCTCTAAAAATAATTACAACTACCATCCATAAGCCAATAAAATCTGAATATAAAAATGCAATAAAAGCAAATGAAGTCAATATTTTATCTGCAAGTGGATCTAAAAATTTTCCCCATCTTGAAAAATATCCATATTTTCTTGCAATCCATCCATCGTACCAATCAGTAATTGCTGCTATAAAAAATACAATAACCGAAACTTGTTTTAACACAATTGGTTCACTCATATACAAAAGAAAAAAAATCGGCGATAAAATAATTCGCAAAATTGTAAGTTTATCAGAAAGTGCCATATGAAAAACTATATTTTGTTTTAAAATATTTCATTGCTTCTTCAATAACATAAAACGAACCACAAATTAATAAGTACTCATCTTTCTCTATATTTTTCAATGCAATTTCAATTCCGTTTTTTACAGTTCCACAATCAAATGATTTTATATTGTTACTCAAACAAATTTGTCTGATATAATTTGAAGAAAGTGAACGTTTCGTTTTTGGAGAAACTGCATAAGTAATAATTTTCAAATTTTCCAAAAGAGAAATTATATGAAAATAATTTTTATCTTCCATAATGCCAAATATAATTTTTCCTCTTTTGGGAAAAAAATTTTTTATTGTGAAAATTAATTTTTGGAAAGCATCAACATTATGAGCAACATCAAATATAATAAGCGGAGCACGATTGATAACACTTAATCTTCCAAAAAAATTTGTATTTGGCAATACCTTTTCTAACCCTTTTTTTATTTTTTGAGAAGTAATATTAAACTTATTTCTCACAATTTCACAAACTGAAACAACTGTTTGAATATTTTCAAATTGAAACTTTCCAAAAAGCGGAAAGTTGATATTTTTAATATCAAAAAATTTTGACTTTATATTTATAATTGATTTATCAAAACAAACTTTGTGTGAAATTATTTCACAAATATTTTTTGCAATAAAAATTTGGGATTTCTTCATCGTTGCAATTTTATGAATAACTTTCATCGCTTCTATAAAAATATTTCCAACAACACAATCAACACCATTTTTTATTATTCCACTTTTTTCAAATGCAATTTTTTCTAAACTATTACCTAATATATATGTATGTTCAAGTGAAATATTTGTAATAACAGAACAAATTGGAACAACTACATTCGTAGCATCAAATCTTCCTCCAAGTCCTGTTTCAATAATTGCAATGTCAATTTTTTCATTTGCAAAATGTTTAAATGCAATCGCAGTAAGCGTTTCAAAATAAGTTGCATTTATTTTTTGAATTAAATTCTTACAATTCTCTAAAATTTTTAGAAAATCTTTTTCAGAAATATTTTTTCCATTTATTTTAATTCTTTCCTTCTCATCAATTAAATGCGGTGATGTATAAAGCCCAACTTTTAAATTACATTCCTGCAAAATTGATGCAAGCATATTTGAAACGGAACCTTTTCCATTGCTTCCTGCAACATGTATTGACAAAAATTTTTTGTGAGGATTTTCCAAATAATTTAAAAGCAATGAAATATTTTTTAAACCAAGTTTAATTCCAAATTTTTCTCTCTCCAATAAAAATGTATGCAATTTTTTTTTATGGTTTTTCTCCATCATCAACGGATTCTTCTGGTTCAATTTGTTCTTCTTCAACTTCTTCCTCTCTTTCTAATTCAGGAAAATCTACATCAATATCTTGACTTTCTCCTCTTTCATTTTCGATACCAGTTTGTTTTTTTGCTAAATTTATATTCACTTGTAAATCTTCTGTACGATATTTTTTCTTTCCAAAATATTGAGTTGTTTTTCCGTCAATAGCAGAAACTTTTCGCTGAACAATTTTTGTAAAATTAGAATTTTCAAATTTCTCAATTAAAATTTTATAGTAACTAATAGCTGAATCATGATTTTTTATTTCATTTTCATATATCCATCCAATCGCATAAATAGATTTTGGAAAAAATGAAGATATTGTATCTTGAATAGAAGAAAATATTTTTATAGCAGAAATAAAATCTTTATTCAAAAAACTTTTCATTCCATTTTTAAAAATAGTTTCACACGAATCAATCTTTATAATATCCAAAATAGTAATTCCCAATTTCTGTTTTATAAAAAATGAAATTGGATGTGTTGGGAAACTATCAATAATTACTTCGTAAAGTGAATCAGTTTTTACAGAGTCATAATAAAATTGCGCAATTGTATAAAAAACTTTTGGTGCAATATAAGAACGTGGAAAAGTTGAAATTGAGTTTTCAAAATAAAATAAAGCCGAATCTTTTAAATTTAATTTATTGAAAAATAAAACTCCAAGTTCATATTGACGAGTTGATAAACTATCTAATAAGTTATTTAATGGTATTTGTATCGTATCTTTTAACCATTCTGGTCCAGAAGAAATACTATCAGAAATATTTTCTTCCGAAATAAAAACTTTTGTAGAATCAATCTCTTCTTGGTTTTCCTCATCTTCATCCCAAATATTTTTTTCTTTTCTTATTTCTTTTTCACTCTCCAGAACAATTGAAAGGAAATCAAGTTTTAAAGAATCTATTTGTTGTTGATTTTCTTTTAAATCAACAAAAGTAGAATCACTATTGTTTTTATTTACAACTTGATTTTCAATAATTTTATTTTCAATTGAATCAGTATTATTTACAAAATTTTCCTCTTCAAAAATTCCAAGATCTTTCAACGAATCAGCAACATATTGTCGAATGGAATCTTTTTGAAATTTGAAAATACTATCTTGTTTTACTTTTTCAATTTTTTTTATACTATCCATTATTCCAATCAATTCAGGATGCTGTTTTAAATTTTGAAGTGAATCAAATTTTCTAATTGAATTTTTTAAAATAAAATATTTCAAAAAAATATCTGATTTCTTTTTTGCCTCATTTGTAATTTCAGATTGCACAAATTCTGATTTTGATTTTGTGTAATAATTTTTTGCTGAATCAAAATTATGTTGAATTGTTTCATAAATTTCCCCAAGTTTAAAATTCGCTTTTGCTGATGCATCACTCCTCTTATATGTTGTATCAATATATTTAAACTGGCTTTCCGCAAAATCAATATCTCCATTTTCTAACAAAATATTTCCAATTTCATATTCAATAAATGGCAAAATTTCTTTACTTCTTCTATCCTCTTTCATTTCTTCTAGTATATTAATTCCATAATCGCATAAATTTAATTTACTCAAAACAATTGCATAATTTATCAATGCTTTTGACTGATAAAAATAATCGTTACTTTTTTCGCTTACAATAAAAAATATTTTTGAAGCATTTTCATAATCATTCAATTCAAAATATAGTTTACCAAGTTGAAGTCCTATTTGAGGATATAATAAATCATCATCTGCATATTCAAATGCATAAGATAAATTTTTAATAGCATTTAAATATTTTTTTTCTTCATAATAAATTTGGCCTTTCAAAAAAAATGCCTCTGCAATTTTATCCTCGTCATTAAATGAGATTA
Organism: Bacteroidota bacterium; assembly: GCA_005792205.1. Taxonomy (GTDB): domain Bacteria; phylum Bacteroidota; class Ignavibacteria; order UBA10030; family F1-140-MAGs086; genus F1-140-MAGs086. The sequence goes on from SXSO01000151.1 coordinate 3,705, forward strand.
TTGAAGCACTATCACCA
>SXSO01000152.1 GCA_005792205.1 Bacteroidota bacterium
AAAACATCCATTTGTGAAAACAATTTTTTTGTTTTCGTTTTTTAGTTTTATGATTTCAGAAATATTTTTTCTATCTAAAATTGTTCCCATTTTTTAAATTGAGTTTTGTAATTTTTCTTTTGTGATTGGAACTACACCAATTTCTTCACACACACTTCCCGCCGCAATATTTGATAACATTGCAGATTCTAATGTACTTAAACCACACGCAAGCGAAAGTGTAAGTGTCGCAATAACGGTATCTCCAGCACCAGAAACATCTGCAATTTTTTTTGCTATTGTTGGAATGTGAAAAATATTTCCGTCTCGTGAAATTAAGCTCATTCCATTTTCGCTTCGTGTGATTAAAATGTGTTTTGCATTTAATTTTTCTAATAATTTTTTTCCAGCTATTTCTATTTCTGAATCTGTATGTACAGGAATTTTTAATGAGTTTTCAATTTCTTTTGTGTTTGGTTTAAAGAGAAAAACATTTTTATAAGAGAAGAAGTTTTCCAATTTTGGATCAACGGTTACAATTTTATTTTTTTTCAAAGAAAGGTCAATTATTTTTGAAATTAAATTTTCTGTTAAAACACCTTTGTTATAATCCTCTAAAATAATTGCATCTATTTCATCAATTTTTTTTTTAATCAAAGAAAAAATTTTATTCTCAGTTTTTTCGCTAATTTTTTTTTTAACTTCTTTATCAATTCGTGTGATATGTTGATTGTGAGCAATAATTCTTGTTTTTACAGTTGTTGGACGATTATCTCTTACAATTCCATAAGTCGAAATTTTATTTTTCTCTAAAATCTTTTTGAAATGGGTTCCACTTTCGTCGTTTCCAATAATTCCAAATAGTAAAATATCAGAAGAAAGTGATTTAATATTCATTGCAACATTTGCGGCGCCACCTAAATGCTCACTCTCTTTTTCAACATCAATAATTGGAACAGGGGATTCGGGAGATACTCGTGTTATTTTTCCCCAAATAAATTTATCCAACATTACATCACCAACAACAGCAATTTTTTTTTCAGAAAATTTTTTAATTACACTTTCAATTTTTTTTTTGTTCATTTTTTTGAATTAGAATTTACATTTTTATTTTTTCACTAAAAATATCTTCCCATCGTAAAATAAATTTTGCTCCATAAACATCAAACTTATTATTTCCATTGAAATTTTGTTGATATAAAAAATTCAAAATAAATTTATCAATTTTTATTTTTGAACCAACTTCAATTTTTTTTGCAAAGATATTCAAGTTATCATAAAATATTTTATTGTTGTCAGAAGAAATTTTTATTTCATCATATCTTAACGCAAATGAAATATTTGTATTGAGATGATAATTGATTTCACCATAGTATGAGAGATTTTGAAATAAATTTTTTTCCGATTCATATTCGTTTAAAAACCCTTCGGCAAAAATTTCAAAGTAATAAAAATCAGAGTGTATATCCACAGCATAAATTTTATGTTTTTTATTATTGATGTAATTGGAATTTGCAAGCGATGTTCCGAAAGAAATATTTTCTGTAATTGGAAAATAGATTCGTGAAGCAAATTGCAAATTGGTTGAATTTGGATTTGAAAAAGAATTTTTTGCAAGCATAAAATTCCAATTGAAATTTTCATAGCTCCCAATTAAGGAAATTCCATTTAACCAATTCGCATCACAAATTTGATAATATATTTTCGTTGAATTTATTGGACTTTGCATTTGATAGATAGAGGGAATTGTAAATAAAATTGTTTTATGTGAAAAATTTCTTTTGGAATAATTGCCAATTGGAATTGGAATTTTACCAACTCTAAAATTTATTGACTTTGAGAAATAAATCGCAGCAAAAATTCCTTCTATAAAAAACTTTTTTTGTGTTCCGTTGTCAAATAAAAGTTTTGTTTCTATATCAAGATTGGTATTTATTTTGTAAGTTCCTAAAAATTGAGTTCTAATTGTGTGAAACGAATTTTTATTTTCAAATTCAGAATTAAATTTTTCAAATTCGGTAGAATAATTTTTATTGACATGTTTTTGTGAGAACTCAATATTGGCATCAATTACGAATTGTGAAATTGAGTTTAGGCAATAAAATAAAAGTAAAATGAATGTTTGCAAAAAAAATTTCATAGTGATTTTAAAAAATTCGCCAAATAAAAATTAAATTCTTTTGGATTTTCAATATTACTCATATGTCCCGCAATGGAAATAATTTTTAACTCTGAATTTTTAATTTTTTCATTTATAAGTTTTGCATTTGAAACTGGTGTTATTATATCGTCTTCTCCCACTAAAATTAAAGTTGGAATTGAAATTTTGTGCAAAACTTCAGTTGCATTTATTCTTCCCGAAAGAGCAAGTAGTGTTGCAGAAATTGAAAGCGGTGATGTCGTTTCAATTATATTTTGAATTGATTTCACAACTTCAAAATTGTTTTCAAAAGTTTTTTTAGAGAAAATATTTTTTACAAATTCATTTGAAAAATTTTTTGTTCCTTCTTCTAAAATTTTTTTTGCATTTAATGAACGATTTATTTTCCCCTCATTTGTATCTGAATCGCTTTTTGTATCGCACAAAACAACTGCGGAAACATTTTCCAAAAATTTATCTATATATCGCAATGCGATATATCCTCCCATTGAAAGTCCAATTAAAATTGGATTTTCAATTTTTAAAAATTCTAAAAGTGAATATAAATCATCTACAAAATATTCAATACTGTATTGAAAATTTCCGCATTCACTTTTTCCATGTCCTCTAATATCATAAAGTAAAACTTGAAAATTTTTTGAAAAATATTTTTCTTGTTCTTTCCACATTTCCATTGAAAGTGGAAAACCATGAATAAAAACAAGTGTTTTTTTTCCATTTCCACTCAAATTGTAGTTTATCTCAATATTATTTATTGTTGTTTTCATAAAAAATGCGTTTAAAATTACAAAAACAAAATTGTATATTGAAACAAATGGAAATCTTGTCTCAAACAAAGTTGAAAGAAATTGCAAAACTTCTTCAGAAAAAAAATCGTGAAGAAAAAAATAAATTCATAATTGAAGGCAATCATCTTGTCTTTGAAGCATTAAATTCTAATTGGAATGTTGTTGAAATTTTTTTACGAGAAAATATTAAATGTGATGAAATAATAAATATTGCTACAAGAAAAAATATAGTTTGTAAAATTATTTCAGAAAAATTTTTAGAGAAAATTTCTGAGACAAATACTTCACAAGGAATTATCGCAATTGTTGAGAAAAAAAGTTTTTTTAGAAAAGAAATTTTGAATTCTAATCTAATTGTTGCGTTAGATGAAATTTCTGATCCTGGAAATCTTGGGACAATAATTAGAACTTGTGATTGGTTTGACGTTAATTCTATTTTGATAAGTAAGAATTCATGTGAATTATTTAATTCTAAAGTAATTCGTTCAACGCAAGGAAGTTTATTTCACACAAAAATTTTTGATGATATAAACTTAAAAGATGAAATTTTACAACTAAAAAAAAATGGATTTAAGATTTTTTCAACATCTTCTTATGCTCAAAAAAAATTATACAAAATGAAATTTCCACAAAAATCAGTTTTTGTTTTTGGAAATGAATCAAACGGTATTTCAAAAAATATTGAAAGTATTTGTGATGAAAATTTTTCCATTCCAAAGTTTGGAAAAGGTGAATCTTTAAATGTTGGAATTTCTTGTGGAATTATTTTGTCTCATTTTAAAAATGTAAATCTTTAAATTATAGAGAAAATAAAAAGGACAATGAATTTTCATTGTCCTTTTCGTAAAAGTTTAAATACAAAACTTATTTATTCTTTTTTGGATATTTAGGCATTTCAGGAATTTTATGTTTTGAGTTTTTAAGTTCATCTAAAACAACTTCAATTGCTTTATTTAATTGTTCGTCTTCTCCAAAAAATTCTTTTGACGGATCATTATCTACAACAATATCTGGATCAACTCCATAACCTTCCATAATCCATTCTTTTCCATCTTTATCGTAGCGAGAAAATTCTGGACGATTTAAAAAACTTCCATCAGTAAAGGGAAGTGTTCCACGAATTCCAACAACTCCACCCCAACTTCTTTTGCCTACAACTTTTCCAAGTTTGTGAAACTTGAAACGATATGCAAAAATATCTCCATCAGAAGCAGAGAATTCATCTATGAGTGCAATTTTTGGTCCAACATGCATTCCACTTGGGTCATAAGTTGGTGCGGTATTTCTTGCTTTTCCAACCATTACCCATTCTCTTTGCAATCTTTCAATAATCATCGGAGAAACATTTCCACCACCGTTTCCTCTATCATCAATTATCAAAGCATCTTTGCGAAGTTGTGGATAATAATATTTTACAAATTGATTTAATCCGTTTACTCCCATATCGGGAATGTGGATATATCCAACTTTTCCATCTGTGGCTTTTGAAACTTTTGCAATGTTATCTTGAACCCAATTGAAGTAATACAATTTTTGTTCATCATCAATAGGAACAACTATTACATCACGACTTCCTTCAAATTCAGGTTTTGAATTCAATGTCAATTTTACTTGTTTATCGTTTGTGTTTATCAAAAGAGAATAAATATTATTTACTTCGTTTACAGGTTTATCATTTATCGCAATGATATAATCTCCAACTTTTGCATTTACACCAATTTCAGTTAAAGGAGAGCGAAGATTTTTTTCCCAATTTTGTCCTGAAAGAATTTCTTTGATTTTTACAAAACCACTTTCATCTTTTTCTAATTTTGCACCAAGAAGTCCAAGTTTTATTCTTTCTGCTTTTGGCATTTCGCCGCCACCAACATAAGCATGTCCAATATTTAATTCTCCAATCATTTCTCCAATTATATAAGTCAAATCAGCACGATGATTTACAAACTCTACAAGTGGTTCATAAGTTTTTTTGATAGTTTCCCAATCATTTCCGTGAAGATTTGGATCATAAAAAAAATCTCTCATCTGACGCCACGCTTCATTAAAAATTTGTTTCCACTCTTGATGCTTATCAAGATGAATTTTCATTTCTGAAAGAATTAGTTTTTCTTTTGTTTCTATTTTTGAATTTGGAAGTTCAATTATAGAATAATTATTTTCATTATTTACAAGCATTTGTTTCATATCAGAAGAAATACGAAATCCATTTATTTCGCCAAGTTCGGTTTCTTTTTGTTTTTCTAAATCATAAAAATATGCTTTTGACTTTGAGTCGCTTGAAGTTTTTCTGATATAAAAAATTTTATTTGGAGCAACTGCAAGATTGTAATAACTTCCTGCAGAAGTTGGAATTTCAATATTTCTATTTTTGATTCCATCAACATCAATTTTTATAGATTTTATTTCTTTACTTTCTTTTTTATTTTCTTTATCAGATTTATTTTCTTCAGTTTTAGTTTCAGTTTTTACTTCATCACTTTTTGGAGCAAATGGAGATTTTGTTTCTTTTGAGAGAGTTACAAAATATAATTTTGCCATATCAAAATAAGCATGATTCCATTCTGTTTGACTATAAGTTGGAGAAAAATTTCTTTCTGAAACAAAGAAAATATATTTTCCATCTTCACTAAAAATTGGAGAAGAACTTTCATACCATCCATCAGTTATTTCAAAAGTTTTTGCTTCTTCAATTGAGTAAAGATAAATTTTTGACATTGTTTCAACTTCTGGTTTTGCATACACAATCCATTTATTATCGGGAGAAAAATTGAAATCGGTAATTTCCCACGCTTCTGATGTTGTAATTGTGGAAACTTTTTTTGTTTCAATATCTACCATTTGAAGACGAAGTTTTTTGTCATTGAAAAGAATTTTTTTAGAATCAAATGACCATTCTAAACTAAAAATATATGTGTCAAAATTTTTTGTGAGTTGAATTGGTTTTTCTTTTCCATTTTGATTTTGAATGTAAATTTCATTTTCTCCGCTCATATCGGAAATGTATGCAATCCACTTTCCATCGGGAGACCATTTTGAATTTCTTTCATGAGAATTTGAACTTAAAGTCAAATTTCTTGTTGCTCCATTTTTTTTGGGAATTGAAAAAACATCTCCTCTTGCTCCAAAGACAACACGATTTCCATCGGGAGAAATTTCAAATGAACTAATTTGATTACTAACATCAACCAATGTATTTCTTCCAATATCAAAATCTTCATTTATAGAAATTTCAATTTTTATTTCTAATTCTTTTTTCAAATCAAAAAGATAAATATATCCACCATTTTCAAATACGATTTCATCGTTTCCAATTGATGGAAATTTTATATCATATTGTGTAAAAAATGTGAGCTGTTTTGTTTCTTTGGTATTTAAATCATAAGAGAAAAGATTCATTGTATTTGTTCTATCAGAAATAAAATAAATTTTATTTTGATGCCACATTGGAAAAATATCTTGTGAGTTTTCAGATGTAATTTTTTCTGTTTTATTTGTTTCAAAATCGTAAATTGAAATGTCATCTGCTTGTCCTCCGCGATATCTTTTCCAAGTTCTAAATTCACGGAAAATTCTATTGTATGCTAATTTTTTTTTATCAGGAGAAAAACTACAAAATCCACCTCTTGGTAAAGGAATTTGAGTTGGCAAATTTCCATTTGTATTGACAATGAAAAGTTGTCCTTTCCAATCGTTGAAACTATTCATTCGTGAGCGAAACACAATTTCAGAATTATTTTTCCAACACATTACAATATTATTTGGTCCCATTCTATCTGAAACATCATCACGATTTAAAGTTGGAGTGTAAGTTAAGCGAGTTGGAATTCCACCGTTTGCATCCATTGTATAAACTTCTGTATTGCCATCATATTGAGCAGAAAATGCAACAAATTTTCCATCGGGAGAAATTTTTGGAAACATTTCATATCCAATGTCATTTGTGAGTTTGCGAGCAACACCTCCATTCTTTTCAACTGAATATAAATCTCCGGCATAAGAAAAAATAATTTTGTCTTTTCCAACAGTTGGAAATCTTAACAACCGGCTTTCCGAAAAAGTGAGTTGAAAATATAGAATAAATAATAATAGAATTTTACTTGAAATAGAGTTCATTATAATTTGTTATTAGATTAATAAAAAAGAAAGCCAAATTTATGAATTTCTTATTAGAAATTTTTTATATTTACACAACATTTTTTAAACATTTAACTCTTTAATGTTTGAGAATGAAAAAAAATAATACTATAAAACTTTTAAAATAAAAAATATTTATGAATAAAACCTACAAAACAACCTTATTTTCTTTTTTGGTTTGTGTATTTGTTTTAGTACAAACAACAAACGGACAAGGTCAATTAGATTTACTTTGGACGGGAAATCATGGTAATAATGTTTATTCAGTATCATTTAGTCCCGATGGCAGTAAGGTTGTGAGTGGAAGTGATGATAACACACTTAAAGTATGGAATGCAAATACTGGTTCATTACTTTGGACGGGAACTCATAATAGTTATGTTAGGTCAGTATCATTTAGTCCCGATGGC
>SXSO01000153.1 GCA_005792205.1 Bacteroidota bacterium
AATTTGATTACAATATAAACACAATAAATAAATTGAGTTTATTTGCCGTTGGTGGAATTGATAAAGTGAATTTTCTTTCGGGAAAAAATAATGAATCAAGTTTTTTTGATGGAATTGTTTCTGAAAACAATCAATACACAATTGGAGTAAATTGGAAATACATTTTTGGAAAAAGTGGATTTTCAAACTTGTCAATTTCAAATTCTTACAATGATTTTCTTGTAACTCAAAAAGATTCTTTACAAGATTTTATGTATAAAAATATTTCTTGGGAGAAAGAAACAAACTTGAAATGTGATATAACTTACAATTTTAATAAACAAATGGATTTCAATTTTGGAGTTGGAATAAAACGAAATGATTTCAAACACGAATTTTTTTTAAGAGAAGATTCGGTACAATTTATTTCAGCAAACAATGATACTCTCACAAGAAAATTTGCTTGGAATAGTATCAAAACAGATTTTGGAATTAAATCATCAGTATATGGAAATTTTATTTACAATTTCACTGATGACATAAAATTCAATTTGGGAATTCGCTACGATTATTTTAATTACATTGAAAATAAACATTCAATTTCACCGCGAGGAAGTGTGGAATATAAATTGAATAATGAAAATTCCGTTTCTTTTACTTATGGAATTTACAAACAATTTCCAGTTTATTCGTGGCTTTCAATTACAGATTACAATTTGAAACTCAAACCAATTCAAAGCGAACATTATATTTTTTCATATGAAAAACTAATTGACGATGACAAGAAATTTTCTGTAGAAGTATATGACAAAGAATATAAAAATTATCCCGTTTTACTCAACAATAAATACTTTAGTTTAATTGATGCTGGAAGTGGATTTAGCGACAACATTTCTGATAGTGCTACAAATAAAGGATTTGGTTATTCAAGAGGTGTGGATATTTTTTTTCAAAAAAAATTGAGCGATAAATTTTATGGTCTTGTAAGTTATTCTTTAAGCTTTACAAAAGTTAAAGCAATCGAAGGTGGATGGCGAAGAGGAAGTTATGACAGCAGAAATATTGTAACTTTAATTTTAGGACACAAATATAGTGATGATATAGAATTGAGTTTTAAATTCAAATATGCATCTTCGCGACCATATATTCCGTATGATGAAAATTTATCACAAAACACAACTTATGGAGTATTAGATTATTCCAAAATAAATTCAGAAAATCTTCCATCATATCATCGTCTTGATTTACGGTTTGACAAGAGATGGTATTTTGAAACTGCTTCTATTGTTACATTTCTTGAAATTCAAAACGCGTATAATAGACAAAATGTATATATGTATTATTGGAATAGAAATCAAAACAAAAAAGACACAGTTTATCAATGGGCATTTCTTCCTGTTGGTGGATTTAGATTGGAATTTTAAAAATTATTTTTTACACTTTTAAATGTATTTATTTCTATGCAATCTTATGAACCTGTAATTGGACTTGAAGTTCATGCACAACTTAAAACAAAGTCAAAAGCATTTTGCAAATGCACAATAAAATTTGGGAATGATTCAAATACAAATGTATGTCCCGTATGTTTAGGAATGCCGGGAACTCTTCCTGTTTTGAATAAAAATCTTGTGGAATTTATTTTGAAGATAGGGCTTTTTACAAATTGTTCTATTAGAGAAAATTCTATTTTTGCTCGCAAAAATTATTTTTATCCCGATTTACCAAAAGGATATCAAATTTCTCAATACGAAGAGCCAATTTGTGAAAATGGATTTGTAGAAATTGATAGTGATGAAAATTCAAAAAAGAAAATTGGAATCACTCGCATTCATATGGAAGAAGATGCGGGAAAATCAATTCACGATTTGGACTATGATACACTTGTAGATATAAATAGATGCGGCGTTCCGTTGATTGAAATTGTAAGCGAACCTGAACTTCACTCTTCAAAGGAAGCATATTTGTATCTTCAAAAGATAAAGCAAATTGTAACATATCTTGGAATTTGCGATGGAAATATGGAAGAAGGAAGTTTAAGATGTGATGCTAATATTTCTGTTAGAAAAATTGGTGACAAAAAACTTGGCACAAAAACAGAAATCAAAAATATGAACTCATTTCGCAATGTGGAAAGAGCACTTGAATATGAAATCAAACGACAAATTGAATCTCTTCAAAATGGTGAAAAAATTATTCAGCAAACGCTTTTGTGGAACGCAAACCTAAATGTTGCTCTTCCAATGAGAAGCAAAGAAGAAGCTCACGATTACAGATATTTTCCTGATCCTGATTTGGTTCCTGTTGTTGTGGATAAAAATTGGATTGATTCAATAAAATCAAATTTAGTTGAGTATCCTACAAATCGTAGAGATAGATTTATTTTAGAATATTTTCTCCCAAAATATGATGCTGATATTTTGACTTCTGAAAAAGAAATTGCAGATTATTTTGAAGATGTTCTCAAAAATCTAAAAACCAAATCAAAAGAAAGTTTTAAATCTGCAAGCAACTGGATTATGACTGAAGTTTTAAGAGTAATTGCAGATAAAAAAATTTCTATAGATATTTTTTCTATTCCATCAAAATACATTGCAGAACTTTTGAATTTGATTGACGAAAAAATTTTAAGTGGAAAACTTGCAAAAGATGTTTTTGAAGAAATGCTTATTTCAAAAAAATCTCCAAATCAAATTGTGGAAGAAAAATCTCTCAAACAAATTTCAAATACTGATGAGATTGAAAAAATTGTAGATGAAATTATTTTCAATCCAAAAAATAAATCACAAGTAGAAAAATATAAATCGGGAAACGAAAAAGTAATTGCGTATTTCGTAGGAGAAACAATGAAAGCATCAAAAGGAAAAGCAAATCCACAAATTGTAAATGAAATTCTGAAGAAAAAACTTATATCATAAATATACATTATTCACAATGAACAAGAAATTTACAATTAGTAATTTAAAAAAAGATTTGTCCCAAAAGCAACGCGAGTTGCTACTTAATATTTTAAAAATCCGTTTTGATAAAAACATGGATCGCCATAAAGGAATTGATTGGAAAAAAGTTTTATTAAAATTGGAAACAAATTTTGATAAACTTTGGTCGTTAAACGAAATGGAAAGAACCGGTGGCGAACCCGATGTAATTGAGTTTGATAAAAAAAGTGGTGAATATGTTTTTTACGATTGCTCTATTGAAACTCCAATCGGACGACGAAGTTTATGTTACGACCGCGAAGCATTGGATTCAAGAAAAAAATTTAAACCAAAAAATAGTGCAATGGATTTAGCTCGCGAAATGGGAATAGAAATTTTGACTGAAGATGAATATCGTAACTTACAAAAACTTGGTAATTTTGATATGAAAACTTCAAGTTGGGTAAAAACACCTTCAGAAGTTAGAAAACTTGGGGGAGCTTTATTTTGCGATAGAAGATTTAATCGTGTATTTGTTTTCCACAACGGCGCAGAGTCATATTATGGAGCAAGAGCGTTTCGTGGGTTGTTAAGAGTTTAAAATGGATTTCTGTATATTCCGTTTGATGATTTGGTTAAGAAATAAAATTTATATTTTACAAAAATAATTATATGACAGAACTTATTTGGGAAGGCAAATACAAGGACGGGAAAAAAGTAACTCCCGTTCGTATTGCACTTCCTTTTCAGACAATTGAAACAGTGAACGAAAGCGCACAGCAGCGACAAAAGACACTTGACATTTTTGCAAGCGAACCCACGGCTCAATACAATAAAGAATGGCGCAACCGATTAATTTGGGGCGACAAAAAATTTGTGCTGCCAAGTTTATTGCCTGAGTTTGCGGGAAAAATAAATCTCATCTACATTGACCCGCCTTTTAATGTTGGAGCAGATTTTTCTTTCACCGCAAATATTCCTGACCACCCCGACAGCGAAGAAGATGAAACAACATCATTTGTAAAGCAGCCAAGCATCATTGAACAAAAAGCATATCGTGACACTTGGGGAAAAGGACTTGACAGTTACATGCAATGGTTTTATGAAACCGCTTTACTCCTAAAAGAATTACTGACTGATGATGGAAGTATTTATGTGCATTTAGATTTGCATGTTGGACATTATGCAAAAGCGGTATTAGATGAAATATTTGGGTATGAAAATTTTAGAAATGAAATAATTTGGAAGCGTTCGACTATTGCCACAAATGTAAGCAAGCAATTTAGAAATAGCCACGACATCATTTTACTTTATTCAAAATCAAAGAACGCAACTTTTAATGTGCAGTATGGTGAATATAGTGAATCTTCAAAAAAACATTATAGTAAGACAGATGATAAAGGAATTTTTAGGACAGTTCCATTAATGGCAAGTGGGAGAACAGGCGGAGTTTCAGGTAAGCCGTGGCGAGATGTTGATGTTTCCAATAGAGGTAAGAATGGAATGCACTGGTTAAAAAATCCAACCGAATTGGAAAGATTAGACAAAGAAGGATTAATTTATTGGAATAAAGAAGGTGTTCCAGAATTAAAATATTATTTAGAAGAAGCCAAAGGAGTTTATGTTCCAGATGTTTGGGATGATATAATTGTCATTAATTCAATGGCGATAGAATCCGTTGGATATGCCACGCAAAAGCCCGAAACACTTTTAGAAAGAATTATTAAAGCAAGTAGTAATGAAAATGATTTGGTATTAGATTGCTTTTGCGGGAGCGGGACAACAGCAACCACAGCAGAAAAATTAAAACGCAGATGGATTACTTGCGACTTGGGAAGATTTTCCATTCACACAGCGAGAAAAAGATTTTTGGGAATTGAAAATGTAAATCCATTCATCGTTCAGAATCTTGGCAAATATGAGAGGCAGCAATGGATGCAAGCGGAATTTGAAAATCCCGAAAACCGTTTACAACAGGAAAAAGCATACAAACATTTCATCATAGACTTATACCACGGAAAAACTTTAAATGGCTATACATGGCTTCATGGAAGCAAAGCGGGAAGAATGATTCATGTAGGAACTGTTGAAGCACCTGTTACAGTTGAAGACATCAAAGCAAGCATTAAAGAGTTTTGGAAGTTAGTTGGCAAAGACAAAAACGCAGAGAAGAACGGAATTGATTTCCTCGGATGGGATTTTGCGTTTGATGTGAATGAAACAGCCAAACAATTTGCTGCCGAAAATAAAGTGAATGTTTATTTCAAAAAAATACCGAGAGAAGTTTTGGAAAAAAAAGCCGTTGATCAAGGCGACATAAAATTTTATGAATTAGCAGCACTGAAAACAACCCTTCGGCAAGCTCAGGGTAACAAAAAGAAAGTGCAGTTATCTCTCGAAAATTTTATTATGCCGCAAGATGATTTGCCCGATGATGTTCGGGGAAATATTACACATTGGAGTCAGTGGATTGATTA
>SXSO01000154.1 GCA_005792205.1 Bacteroidota bacterium
CTTAATTTTCGTCTCGGATGACTATATTTGTGCGCGATTTGATTACATTTTCACGAAAATAGAGTGTATTTTTGCAAAAGTAATATCATTTTGGTCAAAAGTATCGTCTTCCGACGAGTAAAAACACTCTTCTTTTGGTAAAAAATGCTTCAAAATTTTGCAAATCAAATCCAAAAAAAGATAAACATTTGTTTGTTTTTAGAAACTATTTTTCAAATTTAAAGTTATTTACATCACTGAATTTATTGCCGAAACATTTACAATATCATCTACTGAACATCCTCTTGATAAATCAAAAAATGGTTTTGAAAGCCCTTGAAGAATTGGACCAATTGCCGTCGCATTTGCCATTCGTTCGGCAAGTTTATACGCAATGTTTCCCGAATTCAAATCGGGAAAAATCAAAATATTAGCATCACCTTTAATGGAACTATTTTTACATTTTCTTTTTGCAATTTCAGGAACAATTGCACTATCCAATTGAAGTTCTCCATCGATAATAATTTTAGGAAATTTTTTTTTAACAAGTTCAGTTGCACAAATTATTTTTTCCAATGAAGAGTGTTTTGCACTTCCTTTTGTGGAAAAACTTAACATCGCAACTTTTGGATTTTTTTGAAATAATTTTTTAAAACTATTTACACTTTGCACAACAATTTCAGATAATTGAACTTCATTTGGAGTTGGATTTACAGCACAATCTGAAAATAAAAAAATTTTTTCTTTAAGTAAAACTAAAAAAAAACTTGACATAATTGAACTATTTTTTTCAACACCAATTATTTCAATTCCTGCTCTAACAACATCACTTGTTGTGGAAAGTGAACCGCAAACTCCACCGTCAGCAAATTTTTTTTTCACCATCATTGCAGCAAAATAAAGTGGGTTTTCCATTTTTTTTTTCGCATCACTTAAACTTATTCCTTTTTCTTTTCGCAAATTGTAATAAGTATTTGCAAATGAAATAAAATGTGGTGAAAGTTTATTATCTACAATTTCAATACCACTCAATGAAATTGAATGTTTTTTTGCAAGTTGTTGAATTTGAATTTTATCTCCAACAAGAATTGGAACTGCAATTTTAACTTTTGAAATTTTTTTTACAGCAAATAATGTTCTCTCATCTAACGCATCTGGAAATACAATTCGGTTACAATTTTTTTTTGCTTTTGCGTAAAGTGATTTTAAAAAAAGTTTTTTCATTTTTAGAAAAATGTTTTGAGTAAATATATCATTTTACAAAATAAAAAATTTAAGTTTGATAAAAATTTCATTTTTAAGTATTTTTACAACCAATTTTTTAAATACAATCTAAATCCAACTTTGGAAACTCGAAAAAAAAATATTTATATTGAAACTTATGGATGTCAAATGAATTTGGCAGATAGTGAAGTTGTAAAATCCATAACAAAATTAAATGGATTTGATTTCACTTCAAATATGAAAGATGCTGATATAATTTTAGTCAATACTTGTAGTGTAAGAGATAATGCCGAACAAAGAATTATTGGACGACTTGGAGATTTCAAACATTTGAAACAATCAAATCCAAATCTTGTTGTTGGAGTTATGGGATGTATGGCAGAACGTCTTCGCAATGATTTAACTGATACAAATATAAATTCTTTGAATAAAATTATAGATATTGTAGTTGGTCCAGATGAATATAGAAAACTTCCTGAACTTATTGAAAATGCTTTTGTCGGAGAAAAAGGAGTTGCAGTTCGTCTTTCGCGAGTTGAAAATTATGATGATATAATTCCATATCGCGAAGATGGAATTGCTGCATTCATAAGTGTTATGAGAGGATGTGATAAGTTTTGCACATTTTGTGTAGTTCCATTTACAAGAGGAAGAGAAAGAAGTAGAACTGTTCAAAGTGTTGTTAAAGAAGTTGAAGAACTTGCAAAAAGAAATTTTAGAGAAGTAACTCTTCTCGGTCAAAATGTAAATTCATTTTCAGATGGAGAAAATGATTTCAGTGATTTGCTTCAAAGTGTTGCAAATGTAGATAAAAAAATGCGAGTTCGGTTTACAACATCACATCCGCAAGATATGAGTGATAAACTTATTTCTACGATTGCAAAAAATGAAAACATTTGTAATTTCATTCATCTTCCTGTTCAATCTGGTTCAGATAGAATTTTAGAATTGATGAATAGAACTTATGACAGCAAACATTATTTCAATCTGATAAAAAAAATTAAAAATGAAATTCCAACTGCAGTTCTTTCTACTGATATAATTATAGGATTTCCAACAGAGACAGAAGATGATTACAAATCAACAGTTGAACTTATGCAAGAAGTTCAATACGATGGAGCATTTATGTTTAACTATTCTCCTCGCGAAAACACAAAAGCATATTTGATGGAAGATGATGTTCCATTTGAAATTAAAACAAGAAGATTGAATGAAATCAATGAAATGCAAAGAGCAATTTCACTTTTGAAAAACCAAAAAGACATTGGAAAAGTAGAAGAAGTTTTAGTTGAAGACGAAAGTAAAAAATCAGAAAATTTTTTGAGAGGAAGAACTGATGGAAATAAAATGGTGATATTTCCAAAAGAAGATGGAATAAAAATTGGAGATTATATTCAAATAAAAATTGAAAGAGTAAATTCTGCAACTCTTTTCGGAGAAAAAATAAAATGACAGCAGAAGAACTTCAACAAAAATGTGGTTTGATAGGAGAAACTTTTGAAATAAAAGAAATTGTAAATACAATTCTTCAAGTTGCACCAACTGATCTTACAATTTTAATTACCGGAGAAAGTGGACCAGGAAAAGAAGTTATTGCAAAAGCAATTTATTTGGCAAGTAAAAGATCAAATCAAAATTTGGTTTCAGTAAATTCTGGAGCAATTCCCGAAGGAATTATCGAAAGTGAACTTTTTGGACACGAAAAAGGATCATTTACTGGAGCAAGTGAAATGCGAAAAGGATATTTTGAACTTGCACATAACGGAACAATTTTTCTTGATGAAATTGGAGAGATGCCAATTTCTACGCAAGTGAAATTTTTACGAATTCTTGAATCGGGAGAATTTATGCGAGTTGGTTCTTCTACTACAAAAAAAGTAGATGTGAGAATTATTGCTGCAACAAATAAAGATTTGGAACAAGAAGTTGCACAAAAAGAATTTCGTTCTGATTTATTTTATCGACTTCGTTCGGTAAATATAAAAATTCCACCTCTTCGCAATAGACGAGATGATATTCCACTTCTTATGAATTTTTTTTCAAATGAAATTGCAAAAAAAAATTATATTACTTTTGAAGGATTTTCTGGAGAAGCATATCAACTTTTCAAAAATACAACTTGGAATGGAAACATACGAGAATTGCGAAACACACTTGAAAGCATAATTGTAGTTGAAAAGGGAAAAAAAATAGATTATGAAATTGCAAAAAAATATATTTCTGAAAACGATTATGAAAATAGTTCTAAAAACCTTCCAATGGTTACAGGAAAAACAGTTGAGCAAGCAGAAAGAGAAATTTTTTATCGTGTTTTACTTGACTTAAAATCAGAAATAATTTATTTGAGAAATTTGATTGAAGAAAATTTTGGCAAAGATAAGGATGGCAAATTTTTGCCAATCATTAAACATAAAAATGAAAGTGAAACTGAAACCGAAAACAAAATTCTCTCAATTGAAGAAACAATAAACAACACAATTGCAAAACTTTGGAACAATTCAAAAAATAAAATGACAATCAAACAGATGGCAAAAATTTTAGGAATTTCTACAAGAACATTGGGAAATAAATTGCAAGAACTTGGTTTAAAATGAAACAATTTATTTTCTCTCACATTTTAATTTATTTTTTTTGCCTCACTTTTTTTGGATGCTATTCATTTACTGGTTCATCAATTCCAAAACATTTAAAGACAATTTCTATTCCACTTGTAAATGATGAAAGTGGTTTTGGAGATCCGACATTAAAAGAAAAACTTACAAATAAATTAAAAGAAAAAATTTTGCAAGATAATAGTTTGCTAATTTCAGATAACCAAAATTTTGATTCCATATTAGAAGGAAAAATTTTAAGTGTTACAAATGAAGCATCAGTTATAAAAGCAGGAGAAAGAGTTTCTGAAAAAAAAGTTGTAATATCAGTTTCATTTTCATTCACAGATAAAATTTTAAAAAAGAAAGTTTGGGAAAAAACATTTTCCAATTTTGGTGTTTATGAAATCAATTCACCAATTGAAAATGCAATTGATGATGCAATTGAAAAAATGTCTGAAGATATAATTTTAGCAACAGTTTCAAATTGGTAATTTTAATGACAAGTAATATAGAGACAATAATTCTTACATCGTATTTTATTTCGCTTTGTATTTTATTTGTGTTTGGACTTCATGGTTTTATAATGGTCTATCATCATTTAAAAAATAAAGAAAAAGAAGACCTTACTTTTTTAAATTTAGAAAATGAAAATAATATTCCAACGGTTACAATTCAACTTCCTCTTTACAATGAACTTTATGTAGCATCTCGCATAATTGATTCAACTTGTAAAATTGAATATCCAAAAGATAAACTTGAAATTCAAGTATTAGATGATTCTACAGATGAAACTATAAACATAGTTGAAGAACAAGTTTTACACTATCAAAAACTTGGATTTGATATAAAACATATCAGAAGAAATTCAAGAGATGGTTTTAAAGCAGGTGCTTTAAAATACGGATTGGAATTTGCGAAAGGAGAATTTGTTGCGATTTTTGATTCTGATTTTATTCCTAAAAAAGAATTTTTACTTGCTACAATTCCATACTTTCAAGATGAAAAAATTGGAATGGTGCAAACTCGTTGGGAACACTTGAACGATGAAATTTCACTTTTAACAAAAGCACAAGCAATGGCTTTGGATGGACATTTTGTTATGGAACAAAATGTGAGAAATAAATCGGGATATTTTATTAACTTCAATGGAACTGGTGGAGTGTGGAGAAAAAGTTGTATTATTGATGCAGGAAATTGGGAAGCGGATACAATTACAGAAGATTTAGATTTAAGTTATAGAGCACAAATGAAAGGATGGAAATTTAGATTTTTAAAAAATTTCACTTCGCCATCTGAACTTCCTGCAGAAATAAATGCGTTAAAAGCCCAACAATTTCGTTGGACAAAAGGTGCTGTTGAAGTTGCTCACAAACTTCTTTTTAAAGTTTGGAAATCAAATACTGTTTCACTTGACCAAAAAATTCATTCTACATTTCATTTGACAAATAATATTGTATTTCCATTTATTTTACTTACAGGAATTTTAAATGTTCCAATTGTTTTCATTAAACATCAAGGAGCATTTGATAATTATTTTGCTGTGATGTCTTTTTTTACGCTTTCTTTTGTTGGTTCATTTATGTTTTATTTTTATGGACAAAAAGAAATTTATAAAGATTGGCGAAAAAGAATTTTACTTTTTCCTTTATTTATGGCGGGAAGTATGGGATTTGCCGTATCAAATACAAAAGCTGTAATTGAGGGATTCTTTAAAAAGAAAAGTGAATTTGTGCGAACTCCAAAATATAATTTAACTAATGAAACCGCTTTGGAAAGAAAGAAAAAATTATCTCAAAGTAAATATGCTCAAAAGATTTCTTTACTTGTTATAATTGAATTTATATTGGCAATTTATTTTACTATTGGAATTGCTATTTCAATTTATTATGTTGAACTTTCAGCACTTCCATTTCAAATACTGTTCTTTTCCGGATTTGGTTTTAGTTCATTTCTTTCAATCAAACATTTTTTTGAAACAAAAAAAATCAAATAAGAATTTTTATCTTTAACAACTTTTTTTCACTTTAAAATGAGGTAAATTATGTTCTATATTAGAATTGCTTTTGTAATTTTATTTTTATTAAACTTAAAAACTATGTCTCAAAATAAATCAAAAATTTTTCCATACAAAGTAAATGAATTTACATTGAGTAACGGCTTAAAAGTAATTTCAATTCCTTATGATAGCAAAGGAATTGTTGCCTATTACACAGTTGTAAGAACCGGTTCTCGCAATGAAGTTGAAGATGGAAAATCTGGATTTGCACATTTCTTTGAACATATGATGTTTCGTGGAACTGAAAAATATTCTACAAAAGCATATAATGAAATTGTAAAAAAACTTGGAAGCGATGCGAATGCTTTTACAACGGACGATTGGACTTGTTATCATCTTGTTGCAAGTTCATCTGCTTTAGAAACAATTATGGATATTGAAAGTGATAGATTTCAAAACTTAAAATATTCTGTGGAAGGGTTTAAAACAGAATCTGGTGCAATTCTTGGAGAGTATAATAAAAGTTATTCAAATCCAATTATGACAATGTTTGAGAAAATGCAAGAAGCCGCATTTACAACTCACACATATAAACATACAACAATGGGATTTTTGAAAGACATTCAAGATATGCCAAATCAATATGAATATAGTTTGCAATTTTTTGATAGATATTATCGTCCTGAAAATTGTATCGTAGTTGTTGTTGGAGATTTTGACCAAAGTAAGTTGGAACTTCTTGCAAATAAATATTATGGAAATTGGATGAGAGGAAATTTTAATGTGGAAATTCCAAATGAGCCACAACAAACTGAACCAAAATTTGTGGATATGAAATGGAATTCTAAAACTCTTCCAATGCTTATGATTGGATTTCATTCTCCTGCATTTAGCGATTCAGAAATTGATATGCCAACAATGGATTTAATTTCGCAACTTTATTTTTCTGAAAATTCAAAACTATTTCAAAAACTTGTAATTGAAGAACAACTTGTAGAATTTGTTGAAGGAAGTGGAAGTGATAATCGTGATCCATCAATGTTTATTGTATTGACAAGAGTAAAAGATAAATCCAATATAGAAAAAGTAAAAGAAGAAATTTCAAAAACAATTGAAGAAATAAAAACAAATCCTGTTTCAAAAGAAGAACTTGAAAAAGTAAAATCACATTTGAAATATAGTTTTGCAATGCGAATGAACACTCCTGATGCAATCGCAAATACACTTTCTCACTATCTTCAACTTACAGGAAACTATGAAAGTTTAAATCGTGTATATGAATTATATGAAAAAATTACAGCAGATGACATTATAAGAATTGCACAAAAATATCTTACACTAAATAATTCCACTACACTTACTCTAACTGAGGAGGAAACAAAATGAAAACTTTAATAATAATATTATTTATGACATTTATCACAAACTCAAATTCATACGAACTTGTAATAAAAAAAAGCGAATCTCCAATTATTTCTTTTCGCATTCAATTTAAAATTGGCTCAATAAATGACTGGAAAAAACAAGAAGGAATAAACGCATTGACTGCATCTTTGATAGCACAAGGTGGAACAAAATTTTTAACATATAACGAAGTTGTTGAAAAACTTTATCCTTGGGCGGGAGAAATTTATTTCATTGCAGATAAGGAGCTGACAACATTTATTGGAAGTGTACACAAAGATAATTTGGAAGGTTTTTACAAAATATTTTCTGATTTAATTTTAAATCCACGATTTGATGAAGAGGATTTTGCAAGAGTGAAAGATGAAAACTTAAATTTTTTTGAAAATAATTTGCGCAGTATAAACGATGAAGATCTTGGAAAACAAGTTCTGCAAACAATGATATACAAAAATCATCCATATGAAAAACATCATTTTGGAACCGTTGAAGGAATAAAATCAATTATACTTGACGATGTAAAAAAATATTACAACGAAAATTATACGCAAGAAAATTTAGTTATTGGAATCACAGGAAATATTTCAAAAGAAATTATTAATGAAATTGATTCTGATTTTAAAAAAATTTCACTTGGGAAATTTCAAAAAACTCTACTTCCAAAGACAGAAGAAATTCAAGATATGGAAATTACAATTGTGGAAAAAAGTGCAAGGGCAACAGCAATTTCAATTGGATTTCCAATTTCTGTAACTCGTAGTGATAAAGATTTTTATGCACTTATGGTTGCTAATTCTTATTTTGGAGAGCATAGAACATTCAATGGTGTTTTGATGAATAAAATTCGTGGAGATAGAGGAATAAATTATGGTGATTATTCTTACATTGAAAATTTTATTCAAGATGGTGGAACAAGGTTTTTTATTCCAAATGTTGCAAGAAGACAACAATTTTTTAGTATTTGGATTAGACCAACTAAACCAGAAGATGCACATTTTTCACTTCGTCTTGCGATGAAAGAGTTGAAAAGTTTATGTGAAAGTGGAATTTCAAAAGAAGAGTTTGAAAATGCTCGTGATTTTGTAATTAACTATTCTAAACTTTGGGCACAAACTCAAAGTCGCTCACTTGGTTTTGAACTTGATTCTAAATTTTACAAAGCAGATTATTTCATTGATAAAATTGAAGAGGAACTAAAGCAATTATCCGTAGATGATGTGAATAGTGCAATAAGAAAATATCTTCAATACCAAAACGTAAAAGTTGCAATTATCTGTCAAAATGCAAATGAACTCAAAGAAAAAATTTTAACAAACGCAACTTCACAAATAAAATATTCAACAACAGTTGATGAATCTATTTTAAGAGAAGATGAAAGTATTATAAATTATTCACTTAACATCAACAAAAATAAATTGAATGTTCTTCAAGTAAATCAACTGTTTAAAAAATAATTTTTATGAAACAAATTTTATCTTACATTGAATCCAATAAAAAAAGATATTTAAATGAACTCACCGAACTTTTAAAAATTCCAAGTGTGAGTTCGCAACCAAAAAGAAAAGACGATGTTTTAAATTGTGCAAATTGGATTGCCGAACATTTAAAAACAATTGGAATGGAAAATGTAAAAATCCATAAAACAAAAGGTCATCCAATTGTTTATGCCGACTATCTAAAAACAAATGGAAAACCAACAGTTCTTTTTTATGGACATTATGATGTTCAACCAGAAGAGCCAATTGATTTATGGACATCACAACCATTTGATGCAACAATTCGTGGAGAAAATCTTTATGCTCGCGGAGCAGCAGATGACAAAGGACAAATTTTTATTCACTTCAAAGCAATTGAATCAATTCTAAAAAATTATGGAGAACTTCCACTTAATTTAAAAATAATAATTGAAGGTGAAGAAGAAGTTGGGAGCCCTAATTTGGAAAATTTTGTAAAACAAAATAAACAAATGTTGAAATCAGATTTGATTTTAATTTCAGATTCTTCTATGTTTGCAAAAGATGTTCCATCAATTTGTTATAGTTTGCGTGGTCTTACTTATATGGAAGTTGAACTTACGGGACCAAATCGTGATTTACATAGCGGTTCATTTGGTGGAAGTGTTCATAATCCAATTCAAGCATTATGTGAAATGATTAGTTCGCTTCATGACAAAAATGGAAAAATCACAATTCCCAATTTTTACAATGATGTTCTTTCTCTTACAAAAGAAGAAAGAAATTCTTTTGTAAAACTTCCATTCAGTGAAAAAAAATATGCAAAAGATTTGGGAGTAAAAGAATTGTACGGTGAAAAAGGTTATTCTTCACTTGAAAGAGTTTGGGCTCGTCCAACTTTGGAATGTAATGGGATTTGGGGAGGATATACAGGAGATGGAGCAAAAACAGTTCTTCCATCTAAAGCATTTGCAAAAATTTCAATGCGACTTGTTCCAAATCAAAGTTCTAAAAAAATTGCAAAGTTATTTGAAAATCATTTGAAAAAAATTGCTCCTAAAACAGTTCAAATAAAAGTTCGTTCGCTTCACGGTGGAGAAGCAGCAATTACGCCAATTGATTCAAACGGTGTGAAGTCAGCAGTTATTGCGTTGGAAAAAGGATTTGGGAAAAAAGTACTTTATCAAAGAGAAGGTGGTTCAATTCCAATTGTTGTTCAGTTCAAAAAAATTTTGAAAACTGATACTGTACTTCTTGGATTTGGATTGCCAGATGAAAATGCTCATGCTCCTAATGAATTCATAAATCTCAATAATTTTTTCAATGGAATTAAAACTTCTGTATATTTTTATTATGAATTTGCAAAGTCCTTTGAAAATTAAGATGCGATAAAATTTATTTTAATTATGAAAATATTCCAATGAAAATCTATACTAAAACGGGAGATAAAGGTGAAACATCTCTTTTCAGCGGTGAAAGAGTTCAAAAACATAGTTTGCGAATAGATGCGTATGGAACAGTTGACGAACTAAATTCCCTAATTGGTATATGTCGATCAATTTGGCCTCCTGTAGAAATTGAAAACTATTTTGAAGAACTTCAAGAATTACTTTTTGTTTTAGGAAGTGATTTGGCAACAAAATTAGATTCTTCTAAAAAAACATTTAGAATTTCTGAAGAAGATACTCATCAAATTGAAAGGCATATTGATAAGATTGACAAAGAACTTCCACAGTTGAAAAACTTTATTCTTCCAGGAGGTTGCGCACTTGCTTCATATCTTCATTTTGCAAGAACAATTGCAAGAAAATCCGAACGACTTATAATTTTTCTTTCTACACAAGAGGAAATAAATCCACACATAATTCCATTTATAAATCGTCTTTCTGATTTTCTGTTCGTTTTGGCAAGATATTCCAATAAACTTGAAGGAAAAGAAGAAATAAAGTGGAATTTAAAACTATAGATTGTTTTTATTCAAAACAAAAAAAGGTTTTTGTAATTGCAAAATCCTTTTTGTTTTAATAGAATATATTATAAAAACTGCAAAATGTTAGTTTTTAATTTTTTAATTATTAATATTGATAAAATTTATTTTCAAATTTGAAATTTTTACTTATTTAATAAAACATTTTTTGCCGCTATAAAAGATGTGCTCCACGCATTTTGAAAATTAAATCCTCCTGTAATTCCATCAATATTTAAAACTTCACCACAAAAAAATAAATTAGAAACAATTTTACTTTCCATTGTTTTGAAATTTATTTCCTTTAAATCAATTCCTCCTGCAGTTACGAATTCTTCTTTGAATGTGGTTTTTCCATTCATCACATAAATATCGTTTGAAAGAATTTTTATGATTTTATGTATTTCTTTTTTATTTAATTCATTCCAATTTTTCATCAAATCAATTTCAGATTTTGTAACAAGATATTCCCACAATCTTTTTGGAATTTGAAATGGTGACAAATTTCCAATTTTTATTTTTTTATTTTTGAAATCATTCAATTGCTCTAAAATTCTACTTTCGTTTTTTTCGTTTATCCAATTGATGGAAATTGAAGTTGAATAGTTCAAATTAAATAAATCAATTGCAGCAAACGAAGAAAGTTTTAAAATTACAGGACCACTAAATCCCCAATGTGTGATAAGTATTGAACCCGTTTCTTCGTATTTAGTTTGAAGAAGTTTTACTGTTACATCTTTACTTATTCCCATAAGTTTTGTAATATCAGAATTTGGAACATTAAATGTAAATAAACTTGGAATTGGTGAAATAATTGTATGTCCTAAATTTTTTATGAACTCATATTTTCCCAAATTATTAAATCCACCAACACAGCAAATAATTGCATCTCCAAAAAAATCGCTATCATTTGTTTTTATCAAAAAGTTTGGTTCAAGTTTTTGAATTGATAGAACTTCTTTGTTGAATTTAATTTCAACATTATATTTATTTGCTTCATTGAGAAAGCAGTTTATAATTTCGCTACTTGTATTGCTTTCAGGAAACATTCTAAAATCTTTTTCGGTGATTAGTTTTACATTTCTTTTGGCAAACCATTCAATTGTATCTTTTGTGTTAAATTGAAAAAATACTTGTTTCAATTCTTTTTTTCCACGTGGAAAATTTTCACAGAGTTTATTCTTGTCCAACGTTTCATTTGTTACATTACATCTTCCTCCTCCTGATATTTTTACTTTTGAAAGAAAGTGGTTTGTTTTTTCTAAAATAATTATTTTTGCATTCGGGAAATTTATTGCAGAATTTATCGCAGCAAAAAAACCAGATGCTCCTCCACCAATTACAATAATAGTTTTACAATTTTCCAAAAATGATTTTTTCTGAATATACAAATTTAGAAAAGTAAAATTTGAAAAAAGAAATTTCGTATTTTTACTACAATAATTTTTGATGTCGCTTAAAATTTTTAATACTCTCTCAAAAGAAAAGGAAAAATTTGTTCCACTTTCTCATCCATTTGTTGGAATGTATGTTTGTGGCCCAACTGTTTATGGTGATGCACATATTGGTCATGGAAAAAGTTATATTTCTTTTGATGTGATTTTTCGCTATTTAAAATTTCTCCAATACAAAGTTTTGTATGTTCAAAATATAACTGATGTTGGTCATCTTCTTGGAGAAGCAAATGAAGGTGAAGATAGATTGTTGCGTCAAAGTAAAATTGAACAAAAACATCCAATGGAAATTGCAGAACTTTATACTCGCAGTTTTTTTGAAGATATGGATTTGCTAAATGTTGAACGACCTCACATTTCTCCGAGAGCAACAGGACATATCACAGAACAAATTGAACTTATTGAGATTCTTTTGGAAAAAGGATTTGCTTATGAAAACAATGGTTCAGTTTATTTTGATGTTTCAAAGTTTAAAGAATATGGAAAACTTTCCAATCGTAAACTTGATGAAGCAATTTCAGGAACACGAGTTGAAACCAGAAATGAAAAAAAATCTCCACACGATTTTGCTCTTTGGAAAAAAGCAGAAGTTGAACACATTATGCGATGGAAAAGTAGATGGAGTGTTGGTTTTCCTGGATGGCATATTGAATGTTCAGCAATGTCAATGAAATATCTTGGAGAGACGATAGATATTCACGGAGGTGGAATTGACAATCAATTTCCACATCATGAATGTGAAATTGCACAAAGTGAATCCGCAACAGAAAAACAATTTGTAAAATATTGGATACACAACAATTTAGTTACAATTGATGGACAAAAGATGAGTAAATCGTTGAACAATTTTGTTTCTCTTAAAAACTTATTTCAAAAATTTGGTCCACTTGAATCTCGTTTTTTTATTCTTCAAAGCCATTATCGCAGCACACTTGATTTTAGCGAAGAAGCGATTTTATCTTCTAAAAAAGGTTATGAAAAATTTTTGAATTTTTATTTCAATTTGATAGAGAGAAAAACTTTTTCCCAAACTTCCAATAAAATTGAAGTGGAAAAATTTTACAATTCGTTTTTTGAAGCAATGAATGACGATTTCAACACAGCAAAAGCAATTGCAATAATTTTTGATTTTATTAGAGAATTTAATTCTACAATTTCTGAAAACAAAATTTTATCAGAAGAAAATTTTTCTGAGATTAAAAATTTTATTGATACAACTTGTGGAAAAATTCTTGGAATTATTCCAAATAAAATTGAGAAAAAAATCTCAACAGATGAAGACGAATTGATGAGTTTGATAATAAATTTGCGAAATGAATTAAGAGATGCAAAACATTTTAAATTCTCTGATAAAATTAGAAACGAACTTGAAAACCTAAATATAGTTTTGGAAGACACAAAAGAAAAAACAATATGGAAAAAGAAAAATTAAATTTTTTATATTCCCAAAATTTTTATGAGTTTTCTAAATAGTTTATTGATAAAAACAATTCCTTTTGTTCCAAAACCGTTTATTTGGAGTGTAGCAAAAAAATATATTGCAGGAAAAAATTTAAATGATGTTGCTCGCACAGTTCGTACTTTAAATTCTTTGAATGCACTTGCTACAATTGATGTTTTGGGAGAAGATGTTTTCAAAACAGCAGAAACATTTGTATTTAGAGATAGTTGCATTGAAACACTTAAAACAATTTATGTTCAAAAACTTGATTCAAATCTTTCTTTAAAACTCACTCAACTTGGACTTAAAATTGATAAATCACTTTGTGAAGAAAATTTGCGGGAAATTTTAACTGTTGCATCTCAGTTTTCAATCTTTACACGAATTGATATGGAAGATAGCAGTTGTACTGATGATACACTTGAAATTTTTGGAAATGTTAAAAAAAATTTTCCAAATGTTGGAATTGTCATTCAAGCATATTTACGACGAAGTGAATCGGATATAAAACAATTAGTTTCGGAAAAAGCAAATGTTCGTCTATGTAAAGGAATTTATATTGAATCCGAAGAAATTGCATTCAAAGATAGAGTTGAAATTCAAGAAAATTATTTGAAACTTTTGGAAATGCTTCTTTCCACAAAAACATATATGGGAATTGCAACACATGATTCCCATTTAATTGAAAGTGCATATTCATTGATAAAAAAATATAATTTACAAAATAGTGAGTTTGAGTTTCAAATGCTTCTTGGAGTTCGTAGAGATTTGCGAAATCAAATAATTGCAAACGGAAATAAAATCAGAATTTATGTTCCATATGGTGAACATTGGTATGCGTATTCCATTCGTAGAATGAAAGAAAATCCTGAACTTGCAGAAAATATTTTTAAATCATTTTTTGGAATTTACAAATAAATTTTTCAGAAATATTTATTAACTAAAAAATAAAATCAAATGGCAGAAGAAAATAAAAAAATATTCCAACCATTTATTAGTGCAGAAACTATAATCCCAGAATTTTCTATAAAGTCAATTGTTTTGGGTGTAATTTTTGGGCTTATATTTGGAGCATCAACCGTATATCTTGCGTTAAAAGCAGGACTTACTGTTTCAGCTTCGATTCCAATTGCAGTGCTTGCAATTTCACTTGGAAGAAAAATGTTTAAAACTACGATTCTTGAAAACAATATAATTCAAACAACGGGTTCTGCTGGTGAATCAATTGCTGCAGGCGTTGTTTTCACGCTTCCTGGATTTTTATTTCTCTCAAATCCGCAAAGTGGAAACTATTTTAATTATTGGACAATTTTTACACTTGCAGTTTTTGGAGGAATACTTGGAACCTTGATGATGATTCCACTTCGTCGTTCACTTATAGTGAAAGAACATGAAAATCTTCCATATCCTGAAGGAACTGCTTGTGCACAAGTTTTAATTGCGGGAGAAAAAGGTGGAGATTTTGCAAAAACAGCATATCAAGGTTTGGGATTTGCTATGATTTATGCTGTATGTCAAAAAGTATTTCACTTTATTTCAGAAACTCCTGCGTGGGTTACAAAACAAGTGAATAATTTTTTTCCATCTGCTACAGTAAATGGAGAAATTACTCCTGAATATTTAGGTGTTGGATATATTATCGGACCAAAAATTGCAGGAGTTTTAGTTGCAGGAGGTGTGCTTGCGTGGTTAGGATTGATTCCATTGATTGCTTCAATAGTTCCCGCTGAAATAATTGCAGCACAATTGATTAAACTTGGATATATGAAAGATTTAGCAACTAATGGTGGTCCAGGAAATTGGGATGCAACTACTCATACTTTTAGTAATTATGCTCCTGCAATTTATCGTGCATATATTCGTCAAATTGGTGCTGGAGCTGTTGCTGCTGGTGGATTTATCACATTGCTTAAAACAATTCCCACAATTATTTCGTCGTTTAAAGAAAGTGTTTCTTCATTGAAAGAAAAAAATAGTGGAACTGCTGTTTTAAGAACAGAAAATGATTTGTCGTTTATGACAGTGATAGTTGGAAGTATTGGTTTAGTTTTACTTATGGCATTTCTCCCACAAATTCCTGGAGATTCAATTTTTGGAAAATTATTAGTTGGACTTCTTGTTGTTATATTTGGTTTTTTCTTTGTAACAGTTTCAAGTAGAATTGTAGGTATAATTGGTTCAAGTAACAATCCAATTTCGGGAATGACAATTGCAACAATTATGGGAACATCGCTTGTATTTATTGCATTTAGTTTGACTGGAAAAATTTATGAACCAATGGTACTTGTTGTAGGAGGAATGATTTGTATTGCTGCAGCAAATGCTGGAGCAACTTCACAAGATTTAAAAACTGGATATCTAATTGGAGCAACACCAAAGTTTCAACAAATTTCACTTTTTATTGGAGCAATTGTTTCTTCTGCAATTATAGGATGGACAGTTCAAATACTTGACACACCAACAAGTGAAATGGTTTCGCAAGGTATTAATCACGCAATTGGAACAGAAAAATATCCCGCACCACAAGGAACACTTATGGCAACTTTGATTAAAGGTCTTTTATCCTTTAATCTTGATTGGCAATTTGTTTTGGTTGGAGTTTTTGTTTCCATTGTAATGGAGCTGTGTTCGGTTAAATCTCTTTCATTTGCTGTTGGACTTTATCTTCCGCTTTCCACAACACTTCCAATTTTTGCAGGAGGAGCTGTAAAAGGAATTGCAGAATTTATAGGCAAACGAAAAGGTGAAGCAAAAGAAGATGAAGAACTTGGAAAGGGAAGTTTATTTGCAACGGGACTTGTTGCGGGAGGTGCTTTATTTGGAGTGATTGTTGCAATTGCAACAGTTTTTGCTGAAGCGTTTATGAGTAAACTTAGTTTTGAACATTCATTAGTTAACATTTTAGGAAATTCAGGATATGAATTACTTGGTGTTATAGCATTTGCCTTTATGGGATTTGTCTTATATAAAGTTGCAAGAAAGAAAAGTTAGCAAAATTGTAAAAGTAAAAAAACCGTTATGCAATTTTTTGCGTAACGGTTTTTATTTTAGTGATGAAAGAAGAAAACATAACTACAAAAATTAAATATGCAAAAAAGATTATTCTTTAAATTGCAGAAAAACTACAAATGAAAATTTTGTAAATTTCAAAAAAAATATGTTTCAAAAATTTCTCTTTTTTTTCATAATATATTTTCAACTTGTATTTACGCAAAATTCTTACGAACTTGTTGAATACAAGTTTGCTCAAAACTTATATGAGAATAAAAATTTGGAACTTGCATTAGAGCAATTCAAAATATTCACAAATAAATATCCAACTTCTGCTCAAATTTCTGAAGCTAAGTTTTATATTGCAGATATTACATTTCAATTAAATAGATTTGAAGAAGCAAAATTTTTATTTCAAGAATTTGTTTCGCTTTATCCAAATCACCTTCACTCAATTGATGCGTTGTGGAAAGCTGGAGAATGCTATGAAAACTTAAACAACTTCAAAGATGCGGCAAATTCATTTGAAAGATTTAGAATTTTATTTCCTGAAAATGAAGTTACGCCAAATGCACTTTTTAGAGCAAGTGAAAATTTTAAAATTATACTTGATACTACAAATCAAAAAAGAGTTTTAAAAATAATTTTTAAACAATATTCTAGTTCTAAATTTTTTTTTGGAGCAAAACTAAGTTACATAAAAATCTTAATTGATGAAAAGAATTTTTCTTTGGCAGAAAGTGAATTAAAAAATTTAATAAATAATTTTCCTGAAACTAATTCAGAAACTTATTTTTATTTAGGAAAAATTGCTGAAAAAAAGTTTTTTATTCTTGAAGCAGAAAAAAAATATCGCGAAGTGATTGAAAAATATCCAAACTCAAAAGGAAAAAGAGAAAGCATATTTTCGCTTGCAAATATTGAAAAAAAGAAAGAAAATTATCGTGAAGCAATTTCGTTTTTCTCTCAACTTGAAAATGAAAAAAACAATTTTGGAAAAATATCTCTAATGGAAATTGCAAATTGTTATTTTGATGTTCAAGATTTTTCTTCTGCAAAAAATTATTTTGATTTACTTTTTGCAAATTTTAGTGATTATCCCAAATCCACTTATCTAAATGCAGCAAAAGTTGAAGTTAAGTTAAACAATTTTTCTTCTGCAAAAAATTATTTTGAAAAAGCCATTTCTTCAACAAATGATTCAATTCGTTCAATTGCAGTTTTTGATTATGGAAATTTTCTTACAAACCAAAGTGAGTTTTTATCTGCAATTAAATTATACGAACAACTTGAAAACAATGAATTATTCTTATTTAATGTTGGAAAAATTTATTTTCAAAATCTAAAAAATTATACAAAAACAAATTACATTTTTGAAAATTTTATTTTAGATTTTCCAAAATCAATTTTAATTGACGATGCATATTTTTACAATGCCGCAAGTTATGATTCATTAAAAATTTATGATAAAGCACTTTTAAATTACAAATATTTAGTTGATAATTTTTCTACTTCTGAATTTAAAGAAATAGCAATAAAAAGAATTTTTTACATTGAAAATTTTCTTCAAAAAACTCAAAGTGGATTTGAAAAAATTGCTCTTTTATTGGGTGACGAAAAAAATGCTCAGTTTAATTTTGAACTCGGAAAAATTTATTTTTATGATTTAAAAAATTATAGTTCAGCACTCAAACAATTTCAAATTGCAATTGTAAAAGATTCAGTAACTCAAATTGAAGAAAAAGAATTTTTGAAACTAAAATGTTTTGAATTTTTTTTTTATGAAAATAAAATTTCATTGAATAGTTTTGAAAATGATTTCAAAAATTTTATTCAAAAATTTTCCACTGATAAAACAAATGAAATAATAATTTCACTTGCAAAAATTTATGCGAATGATGTTCAAATTCAAAAAGCAATTTCTATTTTAGAAAATGCTACTTCTAAAAATGAAGAGATAATTTTTTTGCTTGCACTTTACAACGAAAAATTGAATTCTACTCAATCTTTTCAATTGTATAACACAATTAGAACTGATTTTAAAAATTCAAAATTTTATGATGACGCAATTTATAGAATTTACTTATTGTATTTTCAAAATGGCAAAAAAGATTCCGCAATTGCAATTTGGAAAGAAAATCAATTTTTAAATAAAAAATTTTCAGAATCTAATGTACAAGAATTACTTCAATATTTAATTGAAAAAAAACAATTTGAAAATTTTCAAATTAATGATTTTTATTATTCCAATTTCCAATTTCTAATTGATAGTTTATATGTAGAATATCTTATTTCTTTCAAAAAATATAATGAAGCAAAAAATTTTATAGAACAAAATGGGTTTCAAAAATTTCAATATCAACTTGCGAAAATTTATTTTGAATTGGGAAAATTTGATTTATCTAAAAAAAATTGTTTTGAAATTTTAAACAAAGATTTAATTTCAGAAAATGCAAAAAAAACATTTTATCTTTTAAGCACAATTGAAAACAAACTAAAAAATAAATCTAATTATGTTCAATATCTAAAATGCGCAAATGAAATAAAAGGAAAACTTGTTGCAGATAAAAATATTGCTGAACTTTTATTTGAAACAGAAGAGTATTCAGATGCAATTAAAATCTACGAAGAATTATTAGTAAATGTTAATTTTGAAGACAAAAAACTTTTTGAAGAGAGAATTATTATTTCTCAACTTCGTTTGGAAAATCTTTTAATAGCAAAAACTTTGATTGACAAATTTAAGCGAGAATACGACGATAAAAAATCTATTTCAAAAATAAATATTGAACTTGGAAAATATTTTTTCTTCAAAAGAAATTATGTTACTGCATCAGAAATTTTTGATTCGCTTTCTTCAAACGAAGAACTTGAAATTAAAATTGAAGCAGTTTATTGGCAAGCAAAAATTTTGGAATTAAATGAGCAAATTTCTCTTGCAAAAGAAAAATATATGTATGTTGTAGAAAATGCAAGTGATAGTTTGTATGTTTTGCCACGTGCAGAATTTTCACTTGGAAATATATTTTTTAATGAAGAAAATTATCATGATGCAATTGTGCATTATCAAAATGTAATTTCAAAAGGAGAAATTGCCGATGATATTTTGCATCTTGCAATGTCAAATTTAATTGAAGCGTTTCAATTGTTGAAATTTTATGATGCGGCACTTAAATCCACAAAAGATTTTATAAATATTTTTCCAAACGATGGAACAATTTTTGAAAAAAAATTAAATGTTGGTGTATTATATACTCGTCTTGGATTATATGAAGAGGCAATTCAATCATACGAAAAACTTCTTGAAGAATCAAGTAAAGAAAACGAATCTGAAATTCGTTACAGTATTGGAGAAACATATTTTTATCAAAAAAATTATGAAAAAGCAATTTTGGAATTTTTAAAAGTTCCTTATCTTGGAAACAAAAATTCAAAAATAGATTGGTCATCAACTGCATATTATATGGCGGGACAATCGTATGAACAACTTTCTAAATTTGGTGATGCAATAAAAATGTATCAGATGATTGTAGATTCTCCAATGATAGATCCAAATTTTAAATTGGCTGCAAAAAAAGAAATAGAAAGAGTAAAGAAAATAAAATAAATATGTTTGAAAATGAAATTGAAAAAATTATTTTTTCTGTAGAAAAAAAATCTTTTTCTGGAAAACAACACATTTCATTTTGTGATATAAAAGCACTGAATATTCCAGATTGTATAAAAAATTATTTTCATTATGAACTTGAAAATAAATACAACAAAGAAATAACACACTTTGAAAGAGAAAGCAAATTCAAATACTCAATACCAAAAGTAAAACAACTACAAAAGGAAACTAAGTCAATTTTGTTTTTGAATTATTCATTTCAAAAAAATGAATTTTTGGAAATATTTGAAGATGGTTTGAATTTGATGATAAATTTTTTGGTTCGTCCCCAGTGGACATTGGAAAATTTTATATTTGGAAATAGTGATTCTATTCCCTTAACAACTGTTTTGCAGAAGTTTGACATCTTTTCACATTACTCATATTACAAAAATATTCTCTCAAAAATTTTTGAGAAACAAACTCAAAATTTTATTTCAAAAGAGAATTTTAAATTTTTTATTTCTAAAATTGATGAAGAGTATTTCAAACAAAAATTTGCAAAAGAAATTTTTCAACATATAAAACCAATTTTTGAGATTTTAAATTTTGAAACAAACCTCAATACCGTTCCTAATAAAGCACTTACAATTTTCTTTTCAGAAAAACAAATAAACTCAGTTGTAAAAATTTTAAACGACAAAATTGAAAATGAAAACAAACTAAATTTATCAGAAGATGAGTTGTTGGAAATTTTAAATTATGTTGAAACAACAGAAGGATGTTTTGTTTCACAAATTGTAAGTGAAAGTTTTGAAGAACAAAAAGAAGAAATTTTTGAAACACGAAACGAGTTTAAAATTGATGAAGAAATTTTAAATTCATCCACAACAGAAAGCGAAATTGAAGCACTTCTTAAAAAACCTGTCAATGAAGAATTAAATTTTGATAAGATGCAACTAGATATTCCAATATATGAAGTTCCACAAGAGGAGATAAAAGAAAATTTAAGTGTGCGAGATATTAGGTTTTTTATAGGAGAAAAATTGAGAAGAAAATTTATTAGAAAAATTTTTAGAAAAAATGAAAATGACTATGAAACATCCATTGATTCTCTCAATCAATGTCAATCTTGGAGTGAAGCAAAAAATAATGTTATGACTATTCTCAACAATTATGGAATAGATCCTTACAACTCACACATTGCAAATGTATTTGTGGCAACTATAAAATCTCGGTTTGCAGAATGAGAAAAAAATGTTTAATTGTTGGAATTTGTGGAGGTTCTGCTTCTGGAAAAACAACTGTTACACAAAAAATAATTGAAAAAATTGACAACCAAAATATTGAAGTAATCAAATTTGACGATTACTATTATGACATTTCCTTCTTTAAAAAAATGGGAATTGAAAAAAATAAAATAAATTTTGATCATCCAAATTCACTTGAAATACCGCTTTTTGTTAAACACATACAGATGTTGAAAAAAGGACTCCCAATTGAAAAACCGGTTTACAATTTTTCTACTTACAAAAGAAATAAAAAAAAATTAAAAATCTATTCTAAAGACATAATTATTGTAGAAGGGATTCTCATTTTTTCTGAGAAAAAATTGCGAGATTTAATTGATGTTAAAATTTATGTGGATACTGATTCTGATGAAAGATTATTGAGAAGAATAAAAAGAGATGTTTTATCAAGAGGACGATCTATTGAATCTGTAATTGAACAATATAATTCCACAGTTAAACCAATGCATTTGGAATTTGTGGAACCAACAAAAAGATGGGCAGATGTTATTGTTCCAAATGGAGGTGAAAATAAAATTGCAATTGAAATGATTGTAGCACGACTTCAAAAACTAATTGGCAATTAAACTTTTTTTTAATCAACTTGTCTATACTTGCAAAACTATAAACTCTATGAAATTCAAAAAAATATATTTTCCAATTTTTTTTATTCTTTTTATTTATTGTAATAGTTTTTCACAAGAGCAAAAACAATTCAATGTAAATGTAACATATGACTTTGATACTGGTGTTCCGGTTTCTCTTGCAGTATATGGAAAAAGTGAAACGAAAGGTTATCTTGGAATATCAATATATTCAGCAGTTGTAACGGATTTAAAAACAGAAGGAAAACATTTGCAAATTGACCTTAAAGACAAAAAGTTTTCTCACACAATAGAACTTGGAGAATATTTTTACAACGGATCATTTGAAATTGCTATTTGGGGAAAAAAAGTTCCTAAATCTGAATGCCAATTACAAGATTGTTATTGGTGTAAAACAAATGGTTTTCATTTAGATGAATTGTTGGGATATTCTTCCGGGTTTTTATTTTGGAAATAACTATGACTAATAGAAACTTAAAAGAAGAAGTAACATTAACTCCGAATGGGTTTTTATTTGATCACACAACGGGATTGACATATACTCTCAATTATACTAGTGTTTTTATTTTTAAAAAAATTGTTGAACAAGTTGAAGCAAATAAAATAATCAAAGAACTTGTTCAAATGTTTGATATAGATGAAATAAAAGCAAGACAGGACTTTGAAGAATTTTTTGAGATTGCAAAAACATATGGAATACTATGAAAAAAAACTTTCTCATTCTAATTTTTCTATTTGCAAATAAACTATTATCAGATAATTTATTTCCAATTTGGAGTTCAACTCCGTGGGATAGTGGTGGAATAAATCCAAATAGTGTTGTGTGGTCTATGTATGAAAAAGAAATAGATTTGGATCAAGATGGTAAAAAAGAATTTCTTTGTATAACTTCGTGGAGTGGTACTCTTTACAACACAGTTTATCTATATGAAAATAGTGGTGGAAATAATTTTGATATAATATGGGGTTATAATTTTTATGGATATTCAAACGATTATAGTAATGTTTCAGTTTCTGATTTGGATAATGATGGAAGAGGCGAAATTCTTTGTTTAATTGATGTAATTGATTCTACTTTTCATGGATTTTATGTTTTTGAATGGAACGGAACTGATAATGGTTTTCCTTCAATTCCATCTACAACATGGAACTTAAATTTAGAAAATCTTCATGAAAGTTGCGCGATAGTATCTGATAATTTGGATACAGATATTTACAAAGAAGTTGCAGTTTTAGTTCAAGAAAGTTTTTATAAACCCAAAACAACTTTGATGATATTTTCTCTTGATGCATTATCTACATTTGAATCTCCAGTTTGGCAAATTGAATTTATTGACACAACAACATTTTTATATTCTGGATATTCAATATCTTCAAGTGATTTGGATAAAGATGGAAAAAAAGAAATTGTTGCTTCTGGTTGGGATTCTACATTTCACATTGCAATTTACGAAAATAGCGGAACTCAAAATACATATTCTCGCGTAAATGATTTACAAGATATTACAAGTTATACTGATTTTTCAAATAGCGGAATGATAGAAGCAAACTTTGACAATAACGCAACTAATGAATTATATATTGCAACTTATGGTGGAAGTGTATTTGTTTTAACAAACAATGGAGATATTTCTCAAACGACAAAAGACAATGTATATTTGCTTCATCAATTTTCAGATGGATTAGGACTTATTGGAATTACAAAAGGAAATATTGACGGCGATTCTAATCCAAATATTTATGTTGCGGGAAGTTATCACGAAAAAATTTTTGATTTTGAATATATTGGATTTGATGTAAAAACATCTTCAAGTTATTTTCATTCGGTTTCGTTTTCTGATGATACACTTGATAGTATTACGCCAAACGACGATCAAGGATATTTTAGACCAAGTAAAATTGCTGTTGGCGATTTTAATTCAAATGGAATTAGCGATATGGTAATTTCATCTTCTTCGTTTGCTCGTGACAAATCAATACTTTCTGTTTTTGAATTTAATCCGTTAAATGTTTTTGAAAATAATTTTCCAAATAAATTTTCTTTGAAACAAAATTTCCCAAATCCATTTAATCCGAAAACAAAAATAAAATATGAAATTGCAAAAAGTGGATTTGTAAATTTAAAAGTGTTTGATGTTTTAGGACGAGAAATAAAAACACTTGTAAATGAAAATAAAAATGTTGGAACTTATGAAATTGATTTTGATGCGAGTCATTTGAACAGTGGAGTATATTTTTATAAACTCACAACAAACGATTTTTCCGAAATGAAAGAAATGATTTTGATAAAATAGTATTGTTTTATCGTTGTTGAAAATTATTGGCATAAGTTTTTTTGTAATATAATGGCAATTTTACTCAATAATTTCGTCCCGTTTCGGTCAAAAATGGCTTGATTTTTTGCATCGGAATACTATATTTGTGACGAAACGATGATATTTTCCCAAAAATAGAGTGTATTTTTGCAAAAGTAATATCATTTCGGTCAAAAGTATCGTCTTCCGACAGTAAAAACAC
The DNA here is from genome assembly GCA_005792205.1 of Bacteroidota bacterium. Lineage (GTDB taxonomy): Bacteria > Bacteroidota > Ignavibacteria > UBA10030 > F1-140-MAGs086 > F1-140-MAGs086. The sequence continues at coordinate 24,504 of SXSO01000154.1, forward strand.
TCTTCTTTTGTGAAAAAACACTCTAAAATTTTACAAAATAGTTTTTTTACGACAGCAAAAGATTTTACTTCACCAAAACCATATTATATGATGCATTATACTGATAAACAGGGAAATTGTGATTTCAATCACAATAGATTTATTTATAAAACCGCTATTTTAGCGAAATTTTGCTGATTTTTCAAAAAAATAAAAAAAAACTAAAAAACGATACATTTCTATCCGATAGTATACGTTGACTGAGATTCGGTCGTTTTATTAAACATCCTACATTTTGTAGGAACTTTTATTAACAATTTAAATAATAATATTATTATGGCAATTAACGTATTAGGCGCATTAGCTGGTGCAAATAAAGCATTAGCAGCAAATCAATTAGGATTAGCAACAGGAAAAAGATCAATCGGAAGCGATGAAGCAGGTTATATGGTCGCAAGAAGAGCAGAAACATCATCACGTGTTCATGGTTCAGGTAGCGGAAACGCAGCAGATATGCAAGGCATTCTCAGTGTTGAAATCGCAGTTCTTGAAGCAATGGAAGCAGATATGATTCGTGAACAAGAACTTGCAGTTGCATACAATACTGGAGCAACAACACTTTCTTCAGATGATTTAGCAGCAATTGAAATGGAAGCATCAGCAATTGCAAACAAATGGAATGATGATCAAAATGCAACATATGCAGTGAATGGTTATGTTATGTCAGATGGTTCAATGGATTTTTCAACAGTTCAATTAGGTGAAGGTTCAACAGTTGCAGGCGGCGCATCATCACATTTGTTTTTTGGTGCAACTGCTTCAACATTTAGAGCATGGGCAGATCTTTGGGATGCATCAACTCTTGACAGAGGAGCAGATATAAGCGGTGGAGCTTTCGCAGCAGCAACAGTTGCATTTGATCAAGGAGCAATTGAAACAGCATTAGCAGATATTCGTCAAGAAATTACACGTCTTTCAGGATTTAGTGAACAACTTGATTTGAATATCGCAATCAATGATGCAACAGCAGCAGCAAACAATGCATATGCTTCACGAAATGAAGATGTAGATACAGCAGCAGCAACAATTGCGCAAACAAAGCTCTCAATTTTGAGCCAAATTGCAACAGCACAAGTAGCAGCAGCAAATGGAGCATCTAACAATGTTCTTGGCTTATTCTAATTGAAAACAAGAGCAATATCTTTATAAGATTAAGTGGGAGGTGTATTTTATATTCCTCCCATTTTATTAAAAAAATAAGCATTAAAAATTTTTTAATGAATTAATTTATAGACGTTATCTGTTTATATTTGAAGTGGAAGAAAATATAAAAAAACCAGTGAAGCCCAAAAATTTTGGAGCATCTCAATACAAAAAAAATGTAGAAATTGGTTTATCAAATGTTGAAAAACTTATCAAAGTTTACGATTTGGCAATTTATCAGTTAGAAAAAAAAGATGCAGATGGAGCAAATAAAGCAATCACTGAACTTATTATGTATTTGAACTTCCATAGATCAACACCGCAAGATGTAAGAAAACTTGCAACTGATTTTTTAAGTATATATCAATTTTGCAAATCACAAATTAGGCAAGAAAAATTTGATGTTGCAAGAAAAATGCTTGTAGAATTAAGAGATGCTTGGAAACAATCAAATCAAACTCAAAAAGAAGAACGAACAAAATCATTACAAAAATAATACAACTGGGAAATTTCAAATAAAAAATTTTAGTTTATTATGGCAACAATAGCAGGAGCGCAAGGACTTTCAACAAATTCACAAGTTGATCAATTAATTGCTCAATATAGAGCACAAAAAGAAGCTCCGATTAAAGCATTAAAAAATAAAGTTACAAATTTAAATAAAAAAGTAACTGCATACGGTGATATAGAAACAAAACTTAAATCACTTGTAACTTCATTAACTAGTAATTTAGTTACAACCAATACTATACAAAATTCAGATGGAACATTTCAACAAACTAAAAATACTTCTGAAAAGTTTGATGCAAAAACAGTAACATCAAGTGATGATACTATAGTTTCGGTTTCTGTAACTGATGAGGCAATCAGCGGAACATTTGATATTTTAGTAAATCGTTTAGCAAAATCAGATTCAATTTTTTCTTCGCAAGTTATAACAAACGATACCGATCTTGCATCAGCAGGAAACGATGTTGGAACTTTAATTATCAATGGAGTTGAGACAGAAATTTCTGTTGATTTGACTGGAGACGAAACTAATAAACAAGTTTTACAAAAAATTGCAACAGCAATAAATTCAAGCGGAGCATCTGCAAAAGCAACCGTTGTAAATGATTCATCTACAACAAGTCGGCTTTTAATTACAGCATCATCTTCAGGAACTGAAAACGCAATATCGTTTACTGCGGGTTCACTTTTTAATTCAATTGGATTAAATGATGATGTGAATACAGCAAGAACGGCATATACTTCAGCAAATGCGGGATTTCAATTGACCGATTCAACTCAACTTGATTCAAGTTTTAAATTCAACGGTGTGGAAATGACAAAAAGTTCCAACACAATTACTGATTTACTTGATGGTGTTACTTTGAACTTAAAACAAATTCAGCAATCAACAGATACTCCAGTTATAATAGCAACATCGCTTGATAAAGATTCTGTGAAAAAAAGAGTTGAACAATTTTTTTCTGATTACAATGAAGTTATAAAAATCATCAACACAAAAACAAATAGAAAAACAGGAGATCTTGCAAACGATTCAATTTTTTCAGGAATCAAACGAACACTTGCCTCTATTATGAGAACTGCTGTAGGTTCAATTACAATTGAAGGTGCTCCAAGTTCTCTTTACCTAATTGGAATTGAAGCAGATGATGATGGAACCTTATCCATAAAAGACACAACAAAGTTTAATAGTTATCTTGATGAAAATGTTACGAAAGTTGCTGATATTTTTGTAAGTAAAAATGATGATGATGAAGTTGCACAAGGAATTGTTCATCAACTTGAAACATACATTAAAACAATAACGGATCCAAATACACAACTTGACGATTCAGTTGAGTTAACAAAACAGCATATTAAACGCGTCAATGCACAAATTGCAAGATATCAAGTAAAAGTAGATAATGAAGTTTTAAAATTTCAAGATGAGTTTTCAGAAATGCAAACAATTGTGCAAGCACTTTCAAGACAATATGCTTCAATTCAACAATTTACAAGTGGATTATTGGGTTCAGGTAATACGTAACATAAAATTGATTACTTATAGAATAGAAAATTTTTTTAAAAAAACATATTAAATACAAAAATGACAAAAATTTCAAGCATTGATAAAAAATACCAACTTATTCAGGTTCGTGAAAAAAACGAACAACAAGAAAATAAAAAAAATGGTCAAGAACAAAAACATAAATCATTGAAAAAAATAAACGAAAAAAGTCGTTCTACAAA
>SXSO01000155.1 GCA_005792205.1 Bacteroidota bacterium
AAAAAAGATGAAAAAGGTCAAAAAACAGCAAAAAAAGAGGCAAAAAATGTTATACAAATCACATTTTTAGTTGTAAAATTTATATTTTTTTCGTATTATTCAAAAAAAACCCGTTTCGAGATAAAAAATCACTTTTTACTATCCAAAAAGTCGTTTACATGACATGTAAAGTGGTTTACATGTAGTGTAAAGTCGTTTACATATAGTGTAAAGTGATTTACATGTAGTGTAAAGTCGTTTACATATAGTGTAAAGTGGTTTACATGTAGTGTAAAGTCGTTTACATATAGTGTAAAGTGGTTTTACAATACTTTATCAGTAAAAATTTGAAAATTTTATAAAAAATACAAACTTTCAAATGGAAATTAAGTTTAGTAAAATTTTTTTATATTTTATTACCTTATTTTATTTAATCAGTGAAGAAAAATTTTACAATTTTTTTACTTTTATTTTTATATCTATTTTCATTTCTATATTCAAAGGAAACTGAATATGGGTATAGATTTCAACCAAATAGTATAACCAGTAACTCCTCAATTAATTTTACACCAAATCAAAAAAAAATTAAATACGAAAACAAATTCGCATTTGAATTTGAATTTAAGTTATTTGCGTTTGATGATTATGGTCATATATTTAGTTTTTTATTTAATGATAATATTAAAGAGAGGCTCAGTATTTATATTTCAGATTTTTACACAGATAGTTCTATTGGAATTTATTTTTCTCAAAATCCATCATATCTAAAATTGCCAAAAAAAATATTTGGAAGAAATTCAAGTTGGAAAAAAATAAAATTGAATTTTGATTTTAATAAAAAACAATGTGAAGTTTTTTTCAACAATGAATTAAAAACGAAAATTAAATTTGAAACTGCAAACAAAGGATATTTTGCTCTTTTCACTCATCCATTTGAAAAATTAGCAGATACCACAATACATATAGAAACACCTTATATCGCAATAAGAAATGTAAAAATTTTTAATCACGAAAATGATTTAATTCATTTTTGGAAATTTGATGAAGCAAGTGGCAATGTTGTAAAAAATTATATTTCTAATCTTGACGCAAAACTTTTTGGAAAAATAAATTGGATAAAAGCAAATCACTATAAATGGGAAAAATTTAATGAAGATAGTTTGTTTATTACTTGGGGTGGAGTTACATATGATAAAAAAAATAATAGGTTGATAACAGTTGGAAGAGACAAAATTATTTACAAAAATTTGGATTCAAATTTGTATCTCATTAACGATAAGTTTTACAATGACAAAAAAGAAATTTTATTATCTGAAAAATTGATTGATTATTATTATTTAACAGATCCTATTATTTATCGTAAAAGTTTACATAGAATGGAAAGAATTGCCTATTATGATAACATAAAAAATGAATTGTCACTTGTATTCTTTTATGATAGAGCATATAGCAAATTTGATGAACGAGAAAAAAAGTTTTTGAATATAGATACATCACTTCTTGGAGATAGTTGTAAGTATTATGCGGCACTATGTTTTACAAGTAGTGTTGATAGTCAATTTCTTTTTTTTGGTGGATATGGTTGGTATACAAAAAAAAATTCTTTGATGCGATATAATTTTGAAACTTCTAAAATTGAAAGTGTAAAAACAATTGGTGAAATACCAAGCCCAAGAAACAATGCATATTTGTTTTATGATACAAAAGATACTATTTGCTATATGCTTGGAGGTTCTGGTACAGGAGATAATTATTTTTTGTATGATTATTGGAAATTAAATTTGAAAAATTTTAAGTTTGAAAAAATTGGTGATCTTTCATATTTACAAGATAGTATTGATTTTTCTTCGCATGTAGTATTAGATGTACACTGGATAGTTGTAGATGGAAAAAATTATGGAATATGTCAAAACAAATTGACAAGTAAATATAAATTGTTTCAAATAAACCAAAACAATACTGATATAAAATTTTTTGCTGAAACTGTGCCAATAGAAAATGATTATTTATTATATGGATTTTTTTATAGTGAACAAAATAAAGAATTTATTTTAGTTACAAGTAAAATAGATAAAAACGGATTTGCAAAAGTAAAATCATATTCACTTCAATATCCACCACTTGAATATATTCCACTTCCGCAACAAAGTGAATGGAAAAAATATGCGATATATTTTTTTATTGGAGTTGCGTTTATTGTTGTAATTACGTTTCCAGTTTATGTTTACCGCAAGAGAAAATCTATTCCAAATACGGAAACTAAAAAAGCAAGTGAAGTTTTGCTTTCAACAAGTATGAATGGGAATTCACATCATATAAAAAATAATGCAATATATTTTTTTGGTGAGTTTCAAATGTTTTGTAAAAATGGAAAGAATATAACGCATATATTTACAAAACAAATGCTGGAAACAATGTTTATGATTGTATATAAAACATTCTATGACAATGGAATTTATGGAGAAGAGTTGGATTTGGAGATTTGGAAATCTCAATACAATAGTGCAATTCAAAAGCGAAGATATTCATTGATTGCAAAAATTCGTGGAGTTCTAAAAAAATATTTTGATGGAGTTGATATAATTCACGAAGATGAAAAATATAAGTTTCAATGTACAAATGGGTTTTATTGTGATTATTTAGAATACTTGAATTTGATATCGAATTTTAATGATAATAAAAATATTTCAAAAGAAAAATTAGAAAAAGTTTTGTCATTTAATAATAAACCAATTTTAAGAGGATTTGAAAACACAACAATAGTTCTAAATGCGAGAAAAATTATTGCTAACAATTTACTTACATTGGGAACAAAAAAATATGGTTTTACAATAAAGGGATTAGAAATTCAAATTGCAGATTTGTTGAATATGTATTTGTATAAATCGGAAAAGATGATGATCTATTTAGTGCAAACATACGTTAAATTTGGAAAAACAGAAATTGCAAAAGAATGTTATATAAACTACAATAAAGAATATGAAATTACATTTGGAAAAAAATACGATAAGACATTTCAAAATATATTGAGTGTTGATTTACAAAACGATTTAGATTAAACAAAAAATTTTTAACTTTACAAAAAAAAGTTGTAGCAAACCTTCGGAAGGAAAATAAAAACCGAAGGTTTTCTTATGTTTAATTTTAGATAAATAGAAAAATTAAAAAATTAATATGTCAAAAAAAATATGTGCAGTATTAGGTTTAAGTTGGGGAGATGAAGGAAAAGGAAAAATTTGTGATGCAATAGCAAAGAACTTTGATATTGTTATTCGTTTCAATGGTGGTGGAAATGCGGGACACACAATTGTAGTTGGAGAAAATGTTTTCAAACTTCATCACATCCCAAGTGGAATTTTGTATCCACAAATCAAAAATGTAATTGGAAGAAAATGCGTTGTAGATTTTTTTGATGTGATAGATGAAATAAAAAGTTTGCAACAAAATGGAATTGAAATAAGTCCAAAAAATCTTGCGTTTTCTTATGATAGTCAAATTGTATTTCCTCATCATAAAAAGATTGATATAATGCGTGAAAACATTCGTGGAAAACAAAAAATTGGAACAACAGGTCGTGGAATTGGTCCTGCGTATTCTGATTTTATTTCACGTGTTGGAGTTACATTCAAAGATATATTAGAAAATAATTACAAAGAAAAACTTCAGGTTGAAGTAAAAATTTTCAATTCAATTGCAAGAGAATTTTTTGAAGAAGAGATAAAAATTTTAGATGTATTTAATAGAATTGAAGAAAATAAAAAGTTTTTACTTTCATTTGTTCAAGATTGTTACGAAGAAATTTTTGAAAGCTTTAGTTCAAAAAAAATTATGTTTGAAGGAGCACAAGGTCTTCTTCTTGATTCGTATTTTGGAACTCGTCCATTTGTTTCGTCGTCACTTTCAAGCATTCACGGAGCACTTCTTGATTTTGGACTTTCATTTTCTGATTTTGATGAAATAATTGGTGTTACAAAACTTTATACAACACGAGTTGGAAGTGGAAGTTTTCCAACTGAATTGGAAGATGGAGAATTAAAAAATATAATTCAAACTCGTGGAAATGAATTTGGTGCAACAACTGGAAGAGCAAGAAGATGTGGATGGTTAGATTTGTGTGCTTTAAAATCAGTTGTAAAAGTAAATGGTGTTACAAGTTTAGCGATAACAAAATCAGATGTTTTGGATGTTCTTTCAGAAGTGAAAATTTGTACTTCATACACAAATAAAATCTCTAAAAAAGAAATTCCATTTTATCCGGGAAGTGATGAAAATTTAAAAAATGTTGAAGCAAATTATATTACATTTGAAGGATGGAAAACTAAAACGGAAGGTTTAAAAACTAAAACAGAAATTCCAGCACAACTTCAAACAATATTTAATTTTATTAGCGAATCTACAAACACAAAAACATCAATTGTTTCTACTGGTTTTCAAAGAGAGGATTTAATTTTTCTGTAATGGAAATTAAGATTAATACAAATTGGGAAGAAAAAGTTTTACAACTTTTAAGTAAAAATAAAAATAAACTTTTTAAGTTTAAATCAATTGTTCGTAGAATTGGAATTGAAACAAAAAAAGAAGAATCAATACTGAAACAAGTTCTTTCTCAATTAGAAAAAAACAAATCATTAAAAAGAGTGAGTGGAAAATATTATCAATTTTCTGTTTCAGTAATTGAAGGTTTGAGTGGAATTTATTTTTCTAAAAATGGTTATGGTATAGTTAAAACTTCTGATAGAGAAGTTTTTATTTCAAGAAAAAATTCTTACACAGCACTTGATGGAGACGAAGTAAAAGTAAAAATTTGGAAAAACGAAAATAAATTTTTCAATAGTGAATTTGAAGGAGAAATTGTTTCAATCTTGAATCGTTCAAAAGAAAAAATTATTGGACGAGTTGAAAAAAACAATAGATTTATATTTGTTATTCCAGATGATAAAAACAAATTTCCACAAGATATTTATATTGTAAATTCAAAATTTGAAGATGTAAAAACTGGAGATAAAGTTGTTGTTGTTATTGATAATTGGAAAAATATTGATTTCAATCCCGAAGGAAAAATTGTAGAAATTTTAGGTTACGGTGGAGAACTTGCTGCTGAAATGAGATCTGTAATTTTAGATTTTAATTTGCCACAAAAATTTTCAAGTGAAATTGAAGAAGAAACAAATTTAATTTCAGAAATAATTTCAACAGAAGAAATAAAAAAAAGAATTGATTTAAGAAAAAAAATTGTTTTCACAATTGATCCTATTGATGCAAAGGATTTTGATGATGCCGTTTCACTTGAAATTTTAGAAAATGGAAATTATTATTTAGGTGTTCATATTGCAGATGTTTCACATTTTATCAAAGAAAATTCTAAACTTGATAGAGAATCTCAAAAAAGAGGAACAAGTGTTTATCTTGCAGATCAAGTAATTCCAATGCTTCCCGAAAAATTGTCAAATGAAATTTGTAGTTTGAAACCAAACCAAAATCGTCTCACATATTCTTGTTTTGCAGAAATTACAAATCGTGGAACTATAAAAAATTATTCAATACAAAAATCCATAATCAAAAGTTGTAGAAGATTTACTTATGAAGAAGTTCAAAAAATTATTGATGAAAAAAAAGGTGATTATGTTGATGATGTTTTGTTGATGAATAAATTGAAAAATATACTTCTCAAAAAAAGAGTGAAAGAAGGAAGTATAAATTTTTCAAGTGATGAGATTAAATTTAAACTTGACGAGTTTGGAAAACCAATTGAAGTGATAAAAAAAACTCGTATAGAAAGCAACTCTTTAATAGAAGAATTTATGCTTTTGGCAAATCAAATTGTTGCTTCACATATTTCAAAAATTTCTAAGCAAAAAAATATTTTACCATTTGTTTATCGTGTTCATGACGATCCACCACAAGGGAAAGTTTTAGAGTTTTCTCAATTTGTAAAACATCTTGGATATAATTTTGATGCACACAATATTTCTTCATTTGAATATCAAAAACTTATGTCGGAAGTTAAAGGAAAAGATGAAGAAAATTTGATAAATGAAATTGCAATTCGTTCAATGTCAAAAGCAATTTATACTACGGAAAACATTGGTCATTTTGGACTTGCATTTAAACATTATACACATTTTACTTCACCAATTCGCCGTTATCCTGATTTGATTGTTCATCGTTTGCTATACCAATATGAAAGTTCTTTGTTTTCAAACATATCTATTGAAAAACTTGATTCTATTTGTTCTCATTCTTCAAATATGGAACAAATTGCAATTAACGCAGAAAGAGAATCTATGAAAGTTATGCAAATTGAATATCTAAAAAAACACATTGGAGATGAATTTGAAGGAGTAATTTCAGGAGTTACAAATTTTGGAATATTTGTAGAAATAAAAAATATTTTAGCAGAAGGTTTAATAAAAATAAAAAATTTAGATGACGACTATTATATATACGATGAAAAAAAACATTCACTTATTGGGCGACACACAAAAAAGAAATATCGTCTTGGAGATAGTGTGAATGTAAAAGTTTTACGAGTTGATGCAATTGATAGAAAAATTGATTTTCTATTAATTTGATTATGTCAAAGATTATTTCAAAATATGTTGAAGTTTTAGTTTTTAGACGAAACAAAAATTTGATTGAATATCTTATCTTACAAAGAGGAACTAAAGAAAAAATTTATCCAAACATTTGGCAAGTTATAACGGGCAAAATAAAAAAAAATGAAAATGCAATTCAAACAGCAATAAGAGAATTAAAAGAAGAAACTTTTTTGAAACCAATTTCCCTTTGGAAAATAAATTATATCAATTCATTTTATGATGAAAAGAATGATGAAATAAATTTGAATCCAATGTTTGCAGTAGAGATTGATTTTGATTCAAAAATAAAAATTTCAAATGAGCATCAAAAATATATTTGGTGTGTGTTTAACAAATGTCAAAAATTACTTGTGTGGAGAGGACAAAAAGAAGCAATTAAAATTTTTCACAAACTATTACAAAGAAAAAATCAGAAAGAAATTTATTTAACTAAAATAGATATTGCATGAAAATACTTATTGTTGGTTCGTTTGGAATAGATTCAATTGAAACGCCGTTTGGAAAAGCAGAAAATGTTGTCGGTGGTTCTGCTGTTTATATTTCACTTGCTGCAAGTTATTTTTCACCTTCAAGAATTTGTGGAGTTGTTGGAGGAGATTTTCCAAAAGAAATTTTGAAATTATTTAAGGAGAAAAATATTGACACTTGTGGTTTAGAAATAATTGAAAATGAAAACACATTTGCGTGGAAGGGAATTTATCATAACGATTTTAACACAAGAGATACAGTTTATACTCACTTAAATGTATTTGAAAATTTTTCTCCAAAAATCCCTGAAGCATATAAAAATTCCGAAATTATTTGTCTTGGAAATATAGATCCAACTTTACAACTTCAAGTTTTAGAACAAATTCCCAATCCAAAGTTTGTGGTTTGTGATACAATGAATTTTTGGATAAATGGAAAACTTGATGAAGTGAAAAAAGTTTTAACAAAAATAAATGTTTTAATCATCAATGATTTAGAAGCGAAAGAACTTTCAAAAGAAAATAATTTGTTTTTAGCGGCAAAAAAGATTTTACAATTTGGTCCTAAAATTTTGATAATAAAAAAAGGAGAAAATGGAGCAATACTTTTTAATGGAGAAAATAAATTTATTCTTCCCGCATTTCCCATTGTAAATGTTAGTGATCCAACTGGTGCTGGTGATTGTTTCTTTGGTGGTTTTGTTGGATGGCTTTCAAAAACGGAAGATTTTTCTGACAAAAATTTAAGACAAGCAATTATATATGCAAATGTGTTGGCGTCTTTTTGTGTTGAAGATTTTTCAATTAGAAAAATTCAAAACTTAACTATTGATGAAATAAATTTTAGATACAAAGAATTTATTTTATATGTTAGTTTATTATGAATGAAATAAAAAAAAATCGTGGAGCAACATTTAATCCTCAAAATAGATTTGTAAACAATAACTATGAATTATTGGAAATTGAGCTTGAGGAAAATGAAATAAAAAAAAATCAAACACAATTTTTTGTAGATAAAACTAAATCACTTCTTTCAAAAAATGATTCTCCTGATATTCCATATCAATATAGTTTAAACCCATATCGTGGATGTGAACATGGATGTATTTATTGTTACGCAAGACCAACTCATGAATATCTTGGATTTTCAAGTGGAATTGATTTTGAAACAAAAATTATGGTGAAGCTTGATGCTCCAAATCTTTTAGAAAAAGAATTTCAAAACAAAAATTGGATTCCACAACTTATTGTGTTTTCTGGAAATACAGATTGTTATCAACCAATTGAAAGAAAACTAAAAATTACAAGAGAATGTTTAAAAATTTTTTTAAAGTATAAAAACCCTGTTTCAATAATTACAAAAAATGCTTTAATAAAAAGAGATATTGATATTTTAAAAGAACTTGCTTCAATGAATCTTGTTTCAGTTTTTGTTTCATTGACAAGTTTGAAAAACGATTTAATAAATAAAATGGAAGTTAGAACTTCTCGTCCGCAAGAAAGATTGGAAGTAATTCAACTTCTTGCAAAAGAAAATATCAATGTTGGAATAAATATCGCTCCAATAATTCCATCATTAAATGATGAAGAAATTCCAAGTATTTTAAAAGCCGCAAGTGAATATGGTGCTAAATTTGCAAGCTATGTAATACTTCGGCTTCCATATTCAGTGAAAGATATTTTTGAAAATTGGTTGAATGAAGAATTTCCTGAAAGGAGTGCAAAAATTATAAATAAAATTTTGGAAATGAAAGAAGGAAAATTAAATAACCCGAATTTTTTTGAAAGGTTTCAAACAAAAGGAAAATATATTGAAGTGATAAAATTATTATTTAGAATGAATTGTCAAAAATATGGACTAAATAAAGAAAATTTTTTTTTACGAACTGATTTATTTGAAAGGGATTCTTACCAATTAAAATTGTTTTAGTTATGTTGAAAAAATAAAACTATTTTTTTAAATACTTCCAATTTCTTTGTTTTCCTTCTGCTATCCATTCAATTGCTGTTTTCATTCTTTTTTCTTTCGTTATTTCAGTTTTTGCTTCTACAATCCATTCAACATATTCTTTTTTATGACTGTAACTAAAATTTTCAAATGTTTTAAATGCAATTTTATTTTTATTTATAGTATCAAGAAAATATTTTGGAATTTCTAATTCTTTTTTTTCTTTTTTATTTTTATTAGAATCTGAAATAGGTTTAACTCCATTTTCATTGAGTTTCATTGCTTGTTTTATATACGCAACAATGATTTCATTTTTTGGTAAATCAGAAA
>SXSO01000021.1 GCA_005792205.1 Bacteroidota bacterium
AAAAAATCTCTTAAAGAAAAAAACTCTTCAGATATTGAATCTGGAAATTCTAAAATAATAATTGGCACTCACGCAGTGATACAAGAAAAAGTAAAATTTTCTAAACTTGGGTTTATCATAATAGATGAGCAACATAAATTTGGAGTTGTTCAAAGGCAGTTATTGAAAGAAAAATCGAATAACATTGAACCTGATATTTTATTTATGTCTGCGACTCCAATTCCACGAACACTTTCAATGACGCTTTATGGTGATATGGAAATTTCTGTAATTGATGAGATGCCAAAAAATAGAAAAAAAATTATCACTAAAATTTCTACGAAAAAAAATTCCAAACAATTGAAAGAATTTATTTTAAAAGAAATCAAAGATGGAAGACAAATTTATATTGTGTATCCATTGATTGAGAAATCTGAAAAAATTGATTTGAAAGCAGCAATTGATGGGTTTGAGAAACTTCGTACAAAAACATTTCCACATTTATACAAACGAATTGGTCTTCTTCATGGAAAAATGAAATCAGAAGAAAAAAAAAATGTGATGAAAAAATTTATTTCTCATGAACTTGATATTCTTGTTTCAACAACTGTGATTGAAGTTGGAGTTGATGTTTCAAATGCAACAGTTATGGTAATTGTAAATGCTGAACGATTTGGTGTTTCGCAAATTCATCAACTTCGTGGAAGAGTGGGAAGAGGAAGCAATCAATCATATTGTTTTTTGCAAACTGAATTTCCATTCATAGAAAGATTGCAAACATTGATTCATAATTCAAATGGATTTGATATTGCAGAAGTGGATTTGAAATTAAGAGGACCTGGAGATTATTTGGGAACTCGTCAAAGTGGGATTCCAGAATTTAAGTTTTTAAATTTAGTAAATGATAAAGAAATAGTTTTGGAAGCAAAAAAAGAAGCATTTCGTTTAATTGCAGAAGATGCAAATTTTGAACTTGAAAAAAATAAAAAAATAAAAAACAAATTTTTAGAATTTTCTAAAAACAAAAATTTTTCATTTATGTAACTTTGCTAAATTTTTTTATGATACTTGTAATCCCATCAGTTGAAATTAAAAATGGAAAATGTGTAAAAACAATTTCTTACGGTGAAGAGGAAAAAGAATTTTCCCCATTTGAAATGGTGCGTCTTTGGAGAATGGAAAATGCAAAATGCGTTCATATTACCGATGTTGATGGAGCAATAAATGGTAAACTTTGCAATTTAGAAATTGTTTCTGATATTATTTCAAAAGTTGATATTCCCATTGAATTTAGTGGTGGAATCAGAAGTTTTGAAGAAGCAAAAAAAGTTTTTGATGTTGGTGTAAATAGAATTATGATAAACACTATGTTTTTTGAAAACTCAGATGAGGTTAAAAAAATTTTGGAGACATTTGGTTCTGATAAAGTTGCTTTGGGCCTTGATGTCAATAGTTGTTTTGTATCAGCGAAAGAGAAAATAAAAGACGATCCATTTTCAGTTGTGTTAAATGCATGTTTAATGGGATTTAGTAGAGTTGCATATAAAGATATAGTTTCATCGTCAAATAATCTTTCTCCAAATTTTGAAAGATTAAAAGAGTTAGCAGAAAAATTAAATAAAAATTTTTCTTTCAAAATAAAAATCACTTCTGTTGGAGGAGTTTCAAGTTTAAATGATTTATTAGAACTACAAAAATTAGAACCATTTGGAATTGATTCTGTGATTATTGGAAGAGTATTTTATGAAAATAGGTTTTCGTGTCAAACACTTTGGAGAATGTGTGAAAAAGAAAATTATCCATATACCGCAAAAATTTAAAAATGAAAATAACTGTTATTGGTCATATTTGTCAAGATATCTTTTCCAATAAAAAAAATGAAAAACAAAAAACATATTGGGGAGGAATTTACTATTGCATTTTAACGTTTGCAAATATATGTTCTAATGAAGATATTGTTTGTCCAGTATTTCCAATTTTTGAAAATGATTATGATGAAATTATTTCTGTGTTTCAAAAATATCCAAACATAAATACAGATGGAATTTACAAAACACAGATTCCAACAAATACAGTTTATATTAATTCATCTTCTAAAAATAGAATTGAATGTTCTACATCAATTGCTGAATCGATTCCGTTTAAAAAAATTCAACCATTTTTAAAGTCAGATGGAATTTTACTAAATATGATTTCAGGATTTGATATTACGCTTGATACACTTGATTTAATTCGCATTACAACACGTGAGCAGAATAATATAAAACATATAGATTTTCATTCTTTGGGAAAAGGTGTTGGAGAAAATGGAATTAGATTTTTTCAATCGTTTGAAAACTGGAGAAGATGGGCTTTTAGTATGAATTCTGTTCAAATGAATTATGATGAGATGAAAAACTTTTTGAAAAAAAATGAAGATGAAAATTATTTTGCAAAACAAATTTTATCGCTTGATGTCAACAACTTTGTTATTACAAATAGTTCAAAAGGTGCAATTTTATATTCTCTTTATGAAAAAAATATAATACGAAATGAAATTGCAATTTCAGAGAAAATAGAAAATGTAGATACAATTGGTTGTGGTGATGTTTTTTCTGCTGCGTATTTGTACGCATTTTTGAAAAATAGAAATCCAATTGAATCTGTAAATTATGCAAATCTTGTTGCGTCACAAAATTCTATATATATTGCATCTTCGCAAATTGAGAATTTAAAAAACATTGCATTTGAAAAAGTAAACATAAATAAACAATTATGAATATAGCGTTAATTGGTTATGGAAAAGTTGGAAAAGAAATTCACAATATTGTAAATGAAAAAAAATATAATGTCAATAAAATTTTCAATAGCAAACATCTTTTAACTGAAAAAGAAAATTTAGATGATATTGATATTTGTATTGAATTTACTACTCCAAATTGCGTTTATGAGAATTTGAAAAAACTTATTTCACTAAAAAAAAATATTGTATGTGGAACCACAGGATGGAACGATAAACTAAATGAAATAAGAAATCTTGTTGAAAAAAATAATGTTGGATTTGTGTATTCTTCTAATTTTTCAATTGGTGTTCAAATTTTTTTTGATATAATAAAAAATGCATCTCAACTATTAAATAAAATTGAAAATTATGATGTATTTGTAAACGAAATACATCATAACCAAAAAAAAGATTTTCCAAGTGGAACCGCAATTTCATTGGGCGAAACTATACTTCAAAATTTTAAAACAAAAAAAGAAATCCTTACATCTTTAAACGACAAAATTTTACCAAATCAACTTCAAGTTTCTTCAATTCGTTCGGGAAATTTTTTTGGAACACATTCGGTAACATTTGATTCTGATTTTGATACAATTGAATTGAAACACATTGCAAAAAGTCGCCGTGGATTTGCACTTGGAGCAATTTTTGCAAGTGAATGGATTCAAAATAAAAAAGGTTTTTATTCATTTAATGAAATTTTAAAAAATTATTTTTATGATATTTAGAGGAACAGGAACAGCACTTATTACACCATTTAAACGCGACGGTTCAATTGATGAATCTTCACTTCGTAATTTGGTGGAATTTCAAATCAACGGAAATGTGGATGCAATTCTTCCAACGGGAACAACTGGAGAAGGAGCAACATTGACAGAAGATGAGCAACTAAAAGTTATTGAAATTGTTGTATCTCAAAATAATGGAAGAAAAAAAATAATTGCTGGAACAGGAACTAATTCAACACAAAAAACGATTTTTTTATCTCGTAAAGCAAAAAAAATTGGAGTTGATGGAGTTTTGATTGTCTCACCTTATTACAATAAACCAACACAAGATGGAATCTTTAAACATATTGAATCTATTGCTTCAAATGTGGATATTCCAATAATTATCTATAATGTTCCAGGAAGAACATCTTCAAATATTATTGCTGAAACTACTTTAAAAATTTCTGAACTAATTCCAAATGTTTGTGGCGTAAAAGAGGCATCTGGAAATTTTTCTCAGATAATGGAAATTTTAAAAAATAGAAAAAATAATTTTGCAGTTTATTCAGGAGATGATGCAATTACGCTTCCAATGATTTCACTTGGATCTGATGGTGTAATTTCTGTTGTTTCAAACCAAATTCCAAGTTTGTTTTCACAAATGGTAAATTTTTGTTTGGAAGGAAATTTTACTGAAGCAAAAAAAATTCATTTTA
>SXSO01000022.1 GCA_005792205.1 Bacteroidota bacterium
ATCACTTGAAAAGCCGCAAACAATTCTTACGGCAGAAAATATTGGAAATTTTATTGTCTCTGATTTAAATCAAGATACAAATATGGATATTGTGTTGACAGATGTTCAGAATGGGATTTTAAAAATTATATGGGGAAAATAATTTTTTTATTTTTATTTTCAATTTCAACAGGTTATTCAGAAGATAAATACAATGTTGATTCAATGTTTTCTACTTTTTTTGATTTTTCTAAAAACGAAAATAATTTTTCAAAATGTGGAAGAGTAGAAATAAATTATCTGCGACAAAATTTTGAAAAACTTTCTGCAAAAAATAAAATTGAATTTGAAAAATACCTAAATAAAAATTTTCAGTTTGACACTTTAATTGGAAATTTTTTAATTAAATTTGATACATCTGGAATTGACGCAACTACAATTGCATTTGTGGAGTCAGTTGGTGTTTATTTGAATTATTCATATCAGTTTCATATTGATTCACTTCATGAAAATAATATTTTAACGCCGATAAATGTGAAGATAAAAAGTCTTGGAAATAAATATGGTTATGTGGAAAATTTAACAATCTATTTGGATAATGATTACAAAAATTTTCCAACAAGTGGATTTGATGGAGCAAAAGTTACAGCTGCACATGAACTTCATCATATGTTTCAAATAATAAATTATGAAACGTATTCGTATCCTTATCCAATTAATTTTTATATGGAACTTACTGCAGTTGGAATAGAAGAAGAAATTTATGATGATATAAATGATTATTTTAATTACGTAAGAACACCAGATAGTCATTTTGGAAATCCAAATTTGGAATTTAATTATTTTGATTCAAGAGGAAGTATACAATATAGCCGTGTTGTGTGGATTAAATTTTTACATGACAAATTTTTAAAACTTTACAATACAAAAGATACTGCGAGAAGTATAATTAAGAAAAGTTGGGAGTTTATAAAAAATGATGTTGATATTTATTCTGTAATTGATTCATCGCTTTTGAGATTTGGAGGTTTTGGAAAAAAGTTTGCAGAATTTTCTTATTGGAATTTTTTTATTGGCGAAAATTTTGATTACGCAAAATCGTATATAGAAGGTGAAAATTATTTTTGGTTTTATCCACTTGAAAATGGATATGTTGTAAAAATGAATCATCCACAATATGAAACGGCAAAAAATATTACTTCCAATGCATTTATTTTAAAAGACACTTCGTTTGGAAAATATTATTCAAAATATTTTCCAATAAATTATAATGGAGATACAATTATTACTTGTGTTACTCGTCATTCTTTTGACGATTATGAAATTAAAATTCGTTATCGCATACAGTTTGTAGAAGGTGATGAAACTTATCACAAGCTTCCTAACAATATGTATTCACGATTGGAAATGTATAATGAAAATAACAATAAATGGGAAATTGCTGATACAAGTTTATTTAGTTTTTATGAAGTTGTAAAAAGAAAAAATACAGTTGATGCAGTTGTAGTTGAACCATTACTTGTGTATCCAAATCCATTTATTTATGATGGTGAAAATACAGTTAAATTTCAACTTCCACAAAATGTGGAAAAAAAAATTTCACTTCAAATTTTTACAAATAATTTTGTTTCAGTTTTTTCTCAAAATAATTTGGAAACAAAAAATGGTAATAGCGATATTGGTTATGACAATAAATTTGTTGAGTGGAATGGAAAAACAAACGATGGGATAGTTATATCATCAGGAGTTTATTTCTATTTAATGACTTACAAAGATGAAACAAAATGGTTTGGGAAATTTGCTGTCATAAGATAAAATAATGATTGAATTTAGTGTTTTAAATATTAGTAAAAAGTTTAATAAAAAATTTGTTTTTGAAAATCTATCATTTCAATTGAGCGATTCAAATTCAATTGCAATCATAGGAAAAAATGGTTCAGGAAAATCTACATTCTTAAAAATTTGTGCGGGAGTTTTATCTCCGTTTTCAGGAAATGTTGAAATCAAAATTGGCTCAAAAAATATTGACAAAACAAATTTTTTTTTGCATATCGGATTTGTTGCTCCATATTTACAACTTTATGATGAACTTACGCCAACTGAACATTTAGAATTTTGTTGTAATATGAAAAATGTAAAATTTTCAAAAAGTGTAATTGAAAAAGTTTTAGAAGAGGTTAATTTGGAAAATAGAAAAAATGATTTTGTGAGAACATTTTCTTCTGGAATGAAACAACGATTGAAATATGCAACTGCAATTTTACACAAACCTGAAATTCTAATTTTAGATGAACCAACAGTGAATTTGGATAAAGATGGATGCGAGACTGTCAAAAAAATAGTTGAAAAACAGATTCAAAATGGGATTTTAGTTTATGCAACAAATAATCTAAAAGAAGAAAATTTTTCTTCAAATGTTTTAAATATTGAAAAAAATAATTCTTAAGTGTTTGTATTATTAATTTTTTTTTTATTTTTCAGTTAATAAAATGAGGTTACTATGAAAGTATTTAAATTTATTCTATTTATATCGTTCACAAATTCTGTTTTATTTTCGCAATTCAAAACAAGCGACAATACATTTTCATATGTTAATGAACTTGCAAAAAGTGGTCCAAAAAAAACTATGAAAGAACACATTCATGCAGCAATTAGTTTTCAATACGGTGTTTTCAATAGTTCTGTTCCGCAATTTGATTCAGTATTTGGTTCAAGTAGTGTGAAACTTGTAGGAATGAGTGCCGATTTTAATGTGTGGGACAATTTAAATGTTGAATTAAAGTATCGTTCATTTGGTATTCCTAAAATGTCTAAATCATTTCAATCATCACCTGATGGTGGGATAACTATAGTTACAGATGATATAAAGGCAAGTTGGGAGCAAAGTTGGGCTTTGATTGGAGCAAAATATTTTTACAAGCCAAATGGAAATATTTATCCATACCTTTTTGCAGGACTTGGATATGTGGGAGCAACTTCATATTATGAAAAAAAATCTAAAACAGTTGATGGTACAATAACGGAAACACCATATCCACAAAGAACAAAAACATATAGTACATATTTTGGAATTGGAGTTGATGGAGGAATTAGATATGTGCTTCCAGATGAAGGCCTTGCATTTTTTGTAAATGGAGAATTTATCTACGCAACAGGTTCTGCATTTATATTTGATGCGAATTCTACACAACAACCACAAGATGTAAACATTGGAGGAATTGGATTTACAACGGGGTTTAGCTATATATTGTAAATCTAAAAAATGTCTTTTGTTTTTTATGTTTTTAAAAAAGATTTTCATTCAGAACTTCGCAATAGATATTCTATAAACTCTTTGTTAATGTTTGTGATGATTACAATTTCAATTGTGCTTTTTGGAATTGTATCAGAAACATCAGATTCGTTGGTATTATCAGGAGTTTTGTGGATTGTAATTTTTTTTTCAAGTATGACGGGACTTTCAAGATCGTTTGTAAATGAAGAAGAAAAGGGGACAACACTTTTTTTACAATTAAATTCAAAACCATTACATGTTTTTCTTGGAAAATTTTTGTTGAATATTTTGTTGATGCTATTTATAAATTGTGTTACAATTCTTTTATATTTTTTTTTTGTAAGTGACTTTCAAGTAAAAAATTTTTCAATTTTTTTTCTCACCCTTTTTTTAGGAACATTTTCAATTTCTCTTTCTTCAACTTTTATTGCATCAATTGTTGCAAAAGCAAATACAAAAGGTGCATTATTTCCAATACTTTCATTTCCTATTTTGATTCCAATTTTTATTTCTGTGATTAGCGCTACAAAAATTTCTGTTGAAGGAAAATCGTTTAGTTTTGCAAGTTCCGATTTCCAAATACTAATTTCATATATTTTGGTGATTTTTTCAGCGTCAATTTTATTTTTTGATTTTATTTGGAAGGAATGAAACATATTTTTTTGAAGTTAGTTATTGCAATTTTTTCTTTAATAACTGTAAGTTTTGCACTTCTAATTCCAATTGTTACTTCACCAAAAACGTTTTTTGAATTTCCTATAATTCCTACGTTGGAAGAAAAAGCAAGAAATATTTTTTTTCATGTTCCAATGGCGTGGATAAGTGTGATTGCGTTTTTTACTTCAGTATTTTATTCAATAAAATATTTGATAAAGAAAGATGAAGTTGACGATATAAAATCTTCTTCTGCGGCAAATTTAGGATTTATATTTTGTGTTTTAGCAACAATTACTGGAGCAATTTGGGCAAGATTTAATTGGGGAGAATTTTGGAATTGGGACCCAAGACAAACTTCAATTTTTATTTTGCTATTGATTTATGGGGCATATTTTGTTCTTCGTTCAGCAATTGATGAAGATGAAAAGAGGGCAAAAATTTCAGCTGTATATTCTATTATTTCAGGACTTACTGTTCCATTTTTTGTTTTTGTAATGCCAAGAATTATGACTGGACTTCATCCCGGTTCTCTTGGAGATGCAAGTGGAAAAGGGCCTTTATTTGAAGCAAAGGCAATGGCAACAAACATGCGAATAATTTTTTATTTATCAGTTTTAAGTTTTACAATGATTTATTTTTGGATATTGAATTTAAAAGCGAGAGTTGAAGTTTTGTATATGAAAAATTTTGAAAATAAAAACTAAAAATTATGTATTATTTTTTTACACAAAATCAAATTTATATTGTTGCAACAATTGTTTTGATTTGTTTGATTGGTATTTTTTTGTACCTATTTAATTTGGATAAAAAAATCTCTAAACTTGAGAAAAAATAAATTTATCTATGAAAACTAAAATTATACTCGGAAGTATTGTAATTGTAATTGCGTTTATTTTTCTTTTTTTTAATTTTATGGAGAGTAAAATTGAATATGGAAATTTTTCGCAAGCAATAGAAACAAAAAGTAAAATTCAAGTGAAAGGATACTATGTGAAAGAAAAAAATAAAAATTATAATACTAACAAAAACGAATTTAATTTTTTTATGAAAGATGATAGTGGAAAAATTTTACAAGTTGTGTTTAAAGGAGCAGAACCAAACAATTTTGAACTTGCGGAATCAATTGTTGTAAAAGGAATTTATAGAGACGATATATTTTACGCATCAGATATTTTAACAAAATGTCCTTCAAAATATGAAGGAGATTCAACATCAATAAAAAAAACTTTGCAATAAAATGATTGGTAGATATTTAATTCTTTTTGGAGCTCTATCATCATTTATTTCACTTATTTTCTACACTTTAAAACATAACAGTAATAAACAAAATGATTTTTTGCAAGTAGCACGAATTAATTTTCATGGAAGTGTTGTTGCAATAATTTTAAGTTCATTTTTTTTGCTTTATGCAATTCTCACACATCAATTCAAATATGCTTATGTGTGGAATTATAGTTCAACTGATTTGCCACTTCATCTTTTGATATCAACTTTTTATGCGGGACAAGAGGGAAGTTTTCATCTTTGGGCTTTATATACTGCAATCATTGGATTGTTTTTAATTGAATATTCATCTAAACGCAATTGGGAAGTTGAAGTTATGATTGTGTTTAACTCAATTTTACTTTTTTTACTTTTGATGCTTGTAATAAAAAATCCTTATGAATTTATTTGGGAAAGATTTCCAAATGAATTGATACATACAGGAAAAGTTACGGTATCTAATTTTATTTGGCTTGATGAAACAATTTCTAAATGGGCAGAAATTCCACTTGTAGGGAAAGGGTTAAATCCACTTTTGCAAAACTATTGGATGGCGATTCATCCACAAATTTTATTTATTGGATTTTCTTCAATGTCGATTCCATATATTTTTTCTGTTGCTGCAATGTTAAAAAAAGAATATCACAGTTGGATTAAAATTGCAAAACCATGGATGAATGTTGGTGCTCTCTTTTTAGGAATTGGAATCATACTTGGTGGATATTGGGCTTATGAAACACTTGGTTGGGGAGGATATTGGGGATGGGACCCTGTTGAAAATTCATCTTTAATTCCATGGTTAATCTGTATCGCTTCAATTCACACCATGATATCTCAAGAAAAAAAATCTTCTTACATAAAGACCAATTTTATATTATCTATTTTATGTTTTATTTTAGTTTTATATTCCACATTTCTTACGCGAAGCGGAGTTTTGGGAGATAATTCAGTTCATTCTTTTGTAGATCCAGGAAATTGGGCTTATTGGGTTTTGCTTTTTTCAATTTTAATTTTTTCAATTTTTGGGTTTGGGTTATTTTTTATGAGAATAAAAGATTTTCCAAAAGTAGAAAATCAAGTAAAAGTTTTATCTCGTGAGTTTGCTTTATTTTTAGGAGCAGCGTCTTTAGTTCTTGTTTCAATTATTGTCATTGTTGGAACCTCTTCGCCAATAATTACAAATATATTTTTTGAAAAATCATCTTCAGTGGAAATTGCGTATTATGTTAAGACAACACTTCCATTTGGAGTTTTGATTGCACTTTTAATTGGAGTTGGTCAACTTTTGTGGTGGAATAATTTTAATTTTAAAAATTTTTTGAATAGTATTATTTTTCCAA
>SXSO01000023.1 GCA_005792205.1 Bacteroidota bacterium
CGTGGAATAGAAGTTGCAATAAGAGCATCTTTTAAATCTGTTCAAGACAGTTTTCAAGTTGCAGTACTTGTTCCAACAACAATTTTATCTCTTCAACATCTTAACACATTTAAAGATAGATTGGAAAAATATGCTGTAAATATTGAATGTTTAACTCGCTTTAATTCTAAAAAAGAACAAAAAGAAATTCTGGAAAAACTTAAAAACGGAAAAATTGATATTATCATTGGAACACATAGATTGTTTTCAAAAGATGTGGAATTTAAAAACCTTGGACTTTTGATTATTGATGAAGAGCATCGTTTTGGTGTAAGTGCAAAAGAAATTTTAAGACAAAAAAGAGAACACATTGATACGCTCACTTTGACTGCAACTCCTATTCCACGAACTTTAAATTTTTCACTTCTTGGAATAAAAGATTTGTCAATGATTACAACACCTCCCAAAAATCGGCTTCCAATTGAAACAGAGATATCTCAATTCAACGAAAAAATAATTAGTGAAGGAATTTTATTTGAATTAAATCGCAAAGGTCAAGTTTATTTTGTAAATGATAAAGTTCATAATTTGGAAAATATAAAATCAACTTTAGAAAAATATGTTCCAAGTGCAAAATTTGGAATTGCTCACGGACAAATGAAGGGAAATGAATTAGAAAAAGTAATATTAAATTTTTTAGAAAAAAAAATGGATGTTTTGATTTGCACAAAAATTATTGAAGCAGGAGTTGATATCCCAAACACAAATACAATTTTTATAAACAACGCACATCATTTTGGAATGGCAGAACTTTATCAACTTCGCGGAAGAGTTGGACGAAGCAATATTCAATCGTATGCATATTTTCTTACTCCTCCCTTTTCTTCTCTTGCAAAACATTCAATTAAAAAACTTCTTTCGCTTCAAGAATTTTCTGAACTTGGAAGTGGATTTTTTCTTTCAATGAGAGATATGGAAATTAGAGGTTCGGGAAATTTGCTTGGCGCTGATCAAAGTGGATTTATTTTAGAAATGGGTTTTGAGACATATGAGAAAATTTTAAATGAAACAATATTAGAATTGCAAAACGAAGAAATCTCAAATTTTTGGAAACATAAAAAAATTGAAACAGAAATTGATACAATAATTGAATGCGATATTGAAAGTTTAATTCCTAATTTTTATATTTCAAATGATGCAGAACGGTTTTCTATCTATCAAAAACTTTCTTCAATCAGAAATGAAAATGAAATTGACGAACTAAAATTAGAATTAAAAGATAGATTTGGAAATTTTCCAAATGAACTTAAAAACTTATTTGATATAGTTTCACTTCGTATTTATGTGGGGGAAATTGGATTCAAAAAAATTTCAATTCAAAAAAATCAAATGGTACTTGATTTACCAAACCAAACAAATAGCCAATTTTATGACGGAAAAATTTTCCAAAACATTTTAAACAATGTCAAAAAAGGAAATACAATTTCATTTTTAAATGAAAAAAATCCAAAACTAAAAACTACTTTATCATATAATTTAAAAAATGAAAAGATAAAAACCGCAAAAGAAATCATAACAAAACTAATAGGATGAAAATAGTTGCCGTATCTGACATTCACGGAAGTTATCTTCAAGTTGAAAAAACTTTACAAAAGGAAAACCCAAATATTTTGATAATTGCAGGAGACATAACTACAAAAGGAAATGAAATCGAATTTGAAAATGCAATTACCTCATTTCAAAAATTTTGTAAAATTATTTTTGCCGTTTGTGGAAATATGGATTTTCCATCTTCTGAAAAAATTTTAGAAAAACTAAACTGTTCAATAAATTCAAATGGAAAAATTGTTGATTATATTGGTTTCTTTGGAGTTTCTGCTTCTCCACATTCATTTTTAAAAACACCATACGAAATTTCAGAAAATGAAATTTTAAATCGTATAAAAACTGGATACAAAAAAATTCAAAACACAAAAATAAAAATCTTAATTTCACATACTCCACCATTTAATACAAAAGTTGACAAAATTTTTAATGGTCAAAATGTTGGAAGCAAAAGCGTGAGACAATTTCTTGAAAATAATTCAGTTGATATTTGTATTTGCGGACACATTCACGAAGCAAGTGGAAAAGATAAAATAAATAAAACTGAAATTGTAAACTGTGGAATTGCAAAAAAAAATTATGTTGTTATTGAAATTAAAAATGAAAGTGAATTCAAAATCATTTTAAACGATATCTAATTTTTTTCAAATCATACACAAAAAATAACATTGTAAATTTCTATTTATTTCAGATATTTACTAAATTTTCTTTACAAGAGCACATCAGAAAAAATTTATGTCAAAATTTATTACACTTGAAAGATTTATCAATGAAGAAGAAAATAAATTTCCTAATGCAACTGGAAACTTTTCTGCAATTCTTCATGATTTATCACTTGCAGCAAAACTTGTTTGGAGAGAAGTCAGTAAAGCTGGATTGGTAAATATATTAGGAAATACGGAAAAAATAAATACAAGTGGTGATACAATAAAAAAACTTGATGAATTTGCTGATGAAACTATTTACAAAGCAATGGATCATGGAGGACACCTTTGCGTAATGGCATCAGAAGAAAACGAGGATATACTCTTAATTCCTGATGGATACAAAAAAGGAAAATATGTTTTACTTTATGACCCGCTTGATGGCTCATCTAATATTGACGCAAATATAACCATCGGTTCAATTTTTTGTATTTACAAAAGAATTTCCGAAAGTGGAGACGGAAACTTAAACGACTGTTTACAAAAGGGATTCAAACAAGTTGCAGCAGGATACGTTGTTTATGGAACTTCTACAATGTTTGTTTATACAACTGGAAACGGAGTTCATGGATTTACACTTGATCCAAGTGTTGGTGAATTTTTGTTATCTCATGAAAATATTCAAGTTCCAAAAAAAGGAAAAATCTACAGCATAAATGAAGGCAATTCAAATGATTGGAGTAATGAAATGAAAAATTATATCAATTATTTGAAGGAAGAAAATAAAGCAGATTCACGACCATATTCACTTCGTTATATTGGTTCACTTGTTGGAGATTTTCATCGCACACTTTTATATGGAGGAATTTTTTGTTATCCTGCTGATAAAAAAAATAAGAATGGAAAACTTCGCTTAATGTATGAAGGAAATCCAATGTCAATGATAATTGAAAATGCAGGAGGAAAATGTTCAAATGGGAAAATGAGCATATTAGAAATTCAACCAACATCTCTTCACGAACGAACTCCACTATTTCTTGGAAGTAAAGAAGATATAGAAATTTTAGAAAAATTTTTACAAAAAGAAAATTAAAATTATGGACTTTCCAAAATTTCCAAATTCAATTTCATTTTCACTTACATTTGATGATGTTTTATTGCTTCCGCAATATTCAGAAGTTCTTCCAAATGAAGTTGATACATCAATTCACCTTTCAAAAAAAATTAAACTAAAAATTCCAATCATAAGTTCTCCGATGGATACTGTTACGGAAAGCAAAATGGGAATTGCAATTTCTGAAAACGGTGGAATTGGAATTATACATAGAAACATTTCAATTGAAAGACAAGTTCAAGAAGTAAAACTTGTAAAAAAGAAAAATAAAAAAAAATTGGTTGGAGCAGCGATTGGTGTTGGTGAAGATGCAAAAAAAAGAGCAGAACTTTTAGTCAAAGCAAATGTAGATGTAATTGTAATTGATACTGCACATGGATATTCCAAGAAAGTAAAAGAAATATTACACTTTTTAAAAAAGGAATTTACAAACATAACCGTAATTGCTGGAAATATTGGAACAAGTGATGGTGCGAAGTTTTTGATAGATAATGGTGCAGATGTTTTAAGAATTGGAATTGGTCCCGGTTCAATTTGTACAACACGAATTATTGCAGGAGTTGGAATTCCACAACTTTCTGCAATTATGGAAACATCCAAAATTGCAAATGAATTTAAAATTCCTGTGATTGCAGATGGAGGAATAAAAAATTCTGGAGATGTAGTAAAAGCACTTGCAGCAGGAGCAAATTGTGTAATGTTAGGAAACCTACTTGCTGGAACTGATGAAAGCCCTGGAGAATTGATTGAACTTTCAGGAAGAAAATTCAAATATTATAGAGGGATGGGTTCAATGGGAGCGATGCAAGGAATTGGGGGAGATAGATATACAAGTGGAATAAAAAATGTAAAAACAGTTCCTGAAGGCGTTGAAGCAAGAGTTCCTTACAGAGGTTCTTTGGAAGATGTAATAAAACAAATTCTTGGAGGATTGCGTTCAGGAATGGGATATGTTGGAGCAAAAAATATTTCTGAACTTCATTCAAAAGCGAAATTTAATTTCATCACAAAAGCAGGAATGATTGAAAGCTTACCGCATAATGTTGAAATCATTAGTGATGTAAAAATATGAAAGATGTAATTGCTGTTATTGATTTTGGCTCACAATATTCTCAACTCATTTGTAGAAGAATTCGTGAAAGTGGTGTTTATGCTGAACTTTTTCAATATGATATAAAGGAAAGCGATTTAGAAAATTTCAATTTAAAAGGAATAATTTTATCAGGAGGTCCAAATAGTGTTTATGAAAAAAAATCACCACAACTTCCAAAATTTATTTTGAAAAAAAATATTCCAATTTTTGGAATTTGTTATGGGATGCAACTATTGATTCAAAATTGTGGAGGAAAAGTTATACAAAGCAAATTGAGAGAATATGGAGTTGCAAATTTAAATGTAGAAAATAATAGTTCTATATTTTTTGGATTGAAAAAAAAAGAAATTGTGTGGATGAGTCACGGAGATGAAGTGGTATCAATTCCAAATGAGTGTAAAAAAATTGCATCAACTGAAAATTGTAAGTTTGCAGCAATTGAAAATTTACCACAAAACATTTTTGGAATTCAATTTCATCCCGAAGTTAAGCATACAAAAAGTGGTAAAAAAATTTTAGAGAATTTTATTTTTAAAATCTGTAAGTGTAAAAAAAGTTGGACACCAAAAAGTTTCATCAACGAAACTATTCACGAAATTAGAAACAAAATTGGAAATGAAAAAATAATACTTGGACTTTCTGGTGGTGTTGATAGCAGCGTAACAGCAGCATTGCTTCACAAAGCAATTGGAAATAATTTAATTTGCATATTTGTAGATAATGGACTTCTAAGAAAAAATGAATTTGAAAATGTAAATCAAACATTTAAAAAATTTCCACACTTTAATTTAATTTCTGTTAATGCGAAAAAAAAATTTCTTTCCGCATTAAAAAATGTAATTAATCCTGAAACAAAAAGAAAAATAATTGGAAAAACTTTTATAGAAGTTTTTGAGTCTACAATTCAGAAACAATTAAAAAATTCTACAATAATTTTTTTTGCGCAAGGAACTCTTTATCCCGATGTAATTGAAAGTGCTCATCCAGAAAGAAAAAAAGCTGGACTTATAAAAACACATCACAATGTTGGTGGTTTGCCAAAGAACTTAAAATTCACACTTATTGAACCACTTAGATATTTGTTTAAAGACGAAGTTAGAAAAGTAGGAAAATCACTTGGACTTCCAGATGAAATAATTTTTAGACATCCATTTCCAGGTCCCGGACTTGCAGTGAGAATCATTGGTAATGTAAATGAAAAATCACTTTCAATTCTTCGTGAAGCAGACTTTATATTTAACGAAGAATTACTAAAAGCAAATTTATATAAAAAACTTTGGCAATCATTTGCTGTTTTGACAAACGTGAAAAGCGTTGGAGTTATGGGAGATGGAAGAACTTATGAAAATCTTTTAGCGCTTCGTGCAGTTCAAAGTGATGATGGAATGACTGCTGATTGGTCTCAACTTCCATTTTCATTATTAAAAAAAGTTTCGTCAAGAATTGTAAATGAAGTAAAAGGAATAAATAGAATTGTATATGATATTTCATCAAAACCACCTTCCACAATTGAATGGGAATAGTGTTTAAAATATGTAACTTTTTCAAATTAACAAAAATTTAATGAAATTTTCTTTGTAGCAAAACAACAAATTCGTATATTCGGAACACTTTTTTTTAAAAAAATTTTCAAACTAAAATAGAATACTCAAATGAATAAAAACTTTTTATTTAATTTTTC
Organism: Bacteroidota bacterium; assembly: GCA_005792205.1. Taxonomy (GTDB): domain Bacteria; phylum Bacteroidota; class Ignavibacteria; order UBA10030; family F1-140-MAGs086; genus F1-140-MAGs086. The sequence goes on from SXSO01000023.1 coordinate 6,117, forward strand.
TTCACTCTTAAAACTGGGAGCAATATAATATGAAACAAGGATTATTTAATGCTATTTTAATTACAATTGCATTTGTAGTTGGACTTTCTCTCTATTATTTTGTATTTGGCACCGCTGATAAAGCAAGCGTATTACATGATCTTTATCAAGGAGGTCCACTTATTGCAAGTTTAGTTGCCATGTTAATTATGGTTCTAACTTATATATTTGAAAGATCTTTTTCATTGTCCAAAGCAAACGGAACAGGACCTCAAGATGAGTTTTTTTCAAATGTGATAAAAAACTTAAATGAAAATAATTTTGACAGTACAATAAGACTTTGCGATGCACAACGAAGTTCACTTGCAAACATATTAAAAAAAGGAATTCTAAAATATCAAGAAGTGGTATCTAAAGATGGATTAGATAAAAAAGAAAAAATTGAAGAAGTTAAAAGAGTTATGGAAGAAACAACTATGTTTGAAATGCCAACTCTTGAAAAAAACTTGATTGCACTTTCAACTATCGCATCAGTTGCCACACTAGTCGGATTACTTGGAACAGTTGTTGGAATGATTCGTTCATTTGCTGCACTTGCAAGAGCAGGTTCTCCTGATGCAACTGCACTTTCTAAAGGTATTTCAGAGGCATTGTATAATACTGCAGGAGGAATTGGAACTGCAATTATAGCAATTATTGCTTACAACTTCTTTACAACAAAAATTGATGGAATGACTTATGTCATTGATGAATCAAGTAAAGATGTGATTAGAAATCTTGAGACAAAACATTAATACTTTAGTATATATATATGTCTAAAGTTAGAAGACAAAACTACAAACTTGATATGACTCCAATGGTGGATGTTGCATTTTTGTTATTGACATTCTTCATACTCACAACGCAATTTAGACCACCACAAGTTGCTGAAATAATTTTACCAGAATCTAATTCTGCTTTTAAAGTCCCAGATAAAGATGTAATGACAATTACAGTAGATACATATGGAAAAATCTATTTAGGAGTTGATTCTGAAAATTTGAGAGCAATTCTTTTTGGAGTAGAAAATAGATTAAAATCAGGAATAGAGGTTTCAACTGAACAATTGGCAACTCTTTTACAAAATGCTCGTATAAAAAATCCAAAATTGAGAACAATGATAAGAGCAGATAAAAATTCTGAATATGGTATTATTGAACGAGTTATGGATGTTTTACAAAAAACCAAAATTACTCGTTTTAATTTAGTAACAGATCTTGAGAAAGGTGAATAAAAATGTCTGATGTAGAAGTAAAACAGTCCAAAGGAAAAGAAAAGCATTCAAAAAAAAAAACAAAGCGAGTTTCTGTTAAAATTGATATGACACCAATGGTGGATGTTGCGTTTTTGCTTTTGACATTTTTCGTATTGACTTCAACATTAAATAAACCGCAAACAATGGAAATCAATCTTCCACCAGATTCAAAAACAACTGTTGAGGTTGGTGAATCAAGTTTGCTAACATTAAGAGTTTCAAAAGATTTTAAAATTTATTGGAATATTGGAAATGAAAAACCACAGACAATAAATTTTAAAGAACTCAGAAGATTTCTTGAAGAAAGATTAATAGCAAATCCAAAACTTGTAACACTATTAAAAATAGATAAAAAAGCCAAATACATAAATATGGTTGATATTATGGATGAATTAAATATGGCAAATGTTACAAGGTTTAGTTTATCTCCAATGGAAGATGGAGATTTAAAAATAATTGAAAATATCTAAACTAAACGTTATGAAAAATGTTGCTACAATACAAAAAGAATACGGAGCATATGAATTAAGAGCTCTTTATCAAAAATATGCTGCAAAAGCATTAATCACTGCAATTAGTATTTTAGTTTTTTTTATTGCATTATATTATGTTTCACAATATCTTTTAGAAGAAGAAGAACCAGTTTATACAGTTAGAATTTTAAAGTATAGTGATTTAGGTCCACCACCATCAATTCAAAGTAATGAAACTCAACCAGCAGTTGCGGTTTCTGCAGAAGCAATTGTGAAACCAAGTTTTGGAATACCAGTTCCCGTTCCTGACGCAGAGATAAATCCTGAACAACCAGAGTTTGCAACAAAAGATGAAATTTCAAGTGAACCATCTCCAATTTTAGGAGATGAAGGAAATGGAGTTAGTGGAGGACAAATTGCAATTGAACACGAAGAAATAAAAATAGAAGAAGAAGAACCACCAGAAGATTTTGTTGCTTATGAAAAAGAACCTGTTGTCGTAAAAAGAGTTGAACCAGTTTATCCAGAGATTGCTTTAAAAGCAGGAATTGAAGGAACCGTTTATGTAAAAATTTGGGTAGATAAAGAAGGCAAACCAAAAAAAGTTGTTCTATTAAAAAGTGATGCAGAAATTTTTAACGATGCTGCAATGAAAGCAGCAGAGAAATGGGTTTTTACTCCCGCAATGATGAATAACGGTCCTGTTTCAGTTTGGGTCACAATTCCATTTAAGTTCAAACTCAAATAGATGAAGTGAAATTTGAAAATTTTACTCAGAAGTTTTCTTTATTTGTTTCTTCGTTAGTTTTTATTTTAGGTATTTTAATCTTCTTTGAGATAGTTATTCCAAATTTTCTATTTAGTAAATATCAACCAGTTTTAGCAATTGTCTTTATGCTGTATGGAGTTTACAGATTTGTTACAATCTATCTAAAAATTAAGGAGAAAAAAAATATAGATGAAAATATTTCAGAAAATTAACGTTGTCTTATTTTTTACTTTATCTTTTTTCTCATGTAAAAAAGAAGATGAAGAATCTCCAACAAAAGGGCATTTGGAAATTTATGCTTCTGAAACTTTGAAAGATTTGGTAAATAGAGAAGTTGAACAATTTACAAGTTTATATGAAGAGACAAAAATAAGAACCAATTTTATAAATGATAGAGAAGCGATTGCAAAATTTTTAAATGACACAACTAAATTCATAATTGTTGGAAGAGAATTTAATGATGAAGAAAAAAAGTTTGTTCAAAAAAATAATCTGAAAATTGAAAAATATATTTTGGGAAAAGATGCAATTGGAATTGTTGTAAATAAAAAATTTCAATTGGATGAAATTTCAACTGCTCAATTGAAAAAAATTTTTTTGGAAAACGTTTCAAATTGGGATCAAATTGATAAATCAATAAATCAAAAAATTTCAATTGCAATTCCAAATAAAAATTCTTGTAATTATGAAGTTTTTTCAAACTTAATTTTGGAAAAAAAAAATTTCTCTAATTATAGTTTTGTTGCAAACTCCGACAGCGAAACTATTGATTTTATTGGGAAAAACTTGTATTCAATTGGAATAGTTGGAATATGTTCAAAAAATAAAATGGATACAAACAATATCAAAATATTGAAAATTGAAAACTCAAACCCAATTGATAGTTTATATTATGAAACAAGTGGAAAATCATTTTTTCCATATCAAGCATATATTGCTTTGAATTATTATCCAATTTCAAAAAACATATATATTTACACAAAAAATTTATACTTTGATGTTGGAACTGGATTTACCTCATTTTTACTTTCTCCAAATGCAGTTGGTGGTCAAAAAATATTAGGAGAATTTGGAATGGTTCCTGAAAAAATGCCAATAAGAATTGTTCAACTTAATCAAGATTAAAAAATATGTTTAAAAAATTTTTTTTATTTATCACTTTTTTTTCAATTTTTCAATTCAAATCTTTTAGCGATAAATATCCAGTAAAATCAGCAAAAGATGCTATTCAAAAAAATGACTTAACAACTGCTCTTGAAAAACTCAAAGAAGCATATGAAGAAAAAGAATATCGCAATAGTTTTGAAACAAATTTTCTTTTTGGAGAAGTATTTTCTAAAATGGGAAATTCAGATTCTGCAATTTTTTATTATTCAGTTGCAATAACTTTTAATGAAAAAAATCCTATTCCCTATATTGTAGTTGGAGACGAATATGTAAAACAAAGTCTCATTCCAATGGCAATTCAACAATATGAAAAATCAATTGAATTGGATTCTTCAAATTCAGAAATATTTTTAAAACTCGGAAAATTATATGCAAAACAAAGAGATTATACAACTTCTGTAAAAAATTATATGAAAGTTATAGAAAAAGATACTGCAAATATTGAGGCATTTAAAAATCTTGGAGATATTTATATCAGAGCAAAACAATTTTCAAATGCAGCAAAAATTTTCAACCGTCTCTCGCTTCTTCAACCAAATGATTTAGAAATAAAACTTCAACTTATGAAATCACTCATAAATGCAAAAAGTTCAAATGAAGCACTTCCAATTGCTGAACAAATAGTTTCAATGGATAGTTTAATAATGGATAGTTCAATTGTGGAAGTTCATAGATTTCTTGCAAAAAAATATTATGAAACAAAAAATTATGAAAAAGCAGAAACCGAATTTTTATTTCTTCAAGAAAAATATACTTTAAGTAATGACGAAATTTTAAGTTTCGCAAAAATAAAAAAACAACTTCAAAGAAGTGATGCTGTAAGTTTTTTGGAAAAATATATTTCCACAACCAAAGAAGATTCATCAATGATAAATGAATACAAAACACTTGCTGAACAATTTATGAATGAAAGCGACTATGAAAAAGCAATTTATTATTATGAGTTAAGAATTAAATATGACCCAAATGCTATTAGCGCTTATATGAATATAGCAATTTGTAACATACAATTAAAAGATTTTTATGGTGCAGAAAACTATTTGAAACAAGTTATAGAAAAAAATCCTGTATATGTAAAAGCACATAAATATTTGGCACAAACTTATGGTCAAATGGAAAATTTGGAGGAGCAAAGCAATGCTTATAAAAAAATGATTGAAGTTATCGCAGATACAACTGCTAACTATAAAACTGAACTTGCAGAAGCATATGGATTTGAAGGATATTACAAATTTGTAACTGGTTCTAAAACAAAAGATGACCAAACAAAAAAACAATATTATTCACAAGCAATTACAAATTTAAAAAAAGCGCTCGAGTTTGATGAAAACAATGTTTCATATAATTTAATGTTGGCACAACTTTTACATTCAATTGGAGAATTTGATAAAGCAAAATTACAATACAAAAAAGTTTTACAACTTGATTCAAGTAATAAAGATGCAAAAAAAGGATTAGAGCAATTAAATGGAAATGGAAAATAAATAGGTAATTTTTTTCAATAAAAAAGACAATGAAACCTATCATTGTCTTTTTTTATTTTTTGTAAATGCAATTTTATTTTAAAATATTTTTTCTTCTAATTTTTATTTTTTATTTAAAAAAATTTAATTCAAAACTCACTCAAATTTTTCATTACTCTCATCAAATAGTTGTAAATTCAACAATATTTTTTTTAACTAAAATACTTTATCTATGAGCAATCAATTATGGCAAAGAAAACCTGTTGAACATTTTGAAAATGAAATGAAACAAAGTGCATTGAAAAGAGTACTCGGGAAATGGGGATTAACTTCTCTCGGAGTTGGAGCAATCATTGGAGCAGGAATTTTTGTAATGACAGGAGTTGGAGCAAAAGAATATGCTGGTCCAGCATTGGCATTATCATTTGTTTTTGCAGGAATTGGATGTACTTTTGCTGCATTATGTTACGCTGAATTTGCATCATTTCTTCCCGTTGAAGGTTCCGCATATGCATATTCATACGCAACTGTTGGAGAACTTTTTGCGTGGATAATTGGATGGGATTTAATTTTAGAATATGCAATGGGAGCATCTGCTGTTGCTGTTGGATGGAGTGGATATATGGCAAAGTTTTTTTTTCTATTTGATATAAAATTTCCCATATGGCTTATGAATGATTATTTCACCGCATCCGAAATCATAGCAACTGCAAAACAATCTGCAAATGGATTACAAGCACTTTCACACAAATTTTCTGACACTATTATTCCACAATTTATGGGAATAAATTTTGCTATAAATTTACCAGCACTTCTTGTAATTTGGTTTATCACTGCAATTCTTGTAAAAGGAATTAAAGAAGCCGCAAGCACAAATAACTTTATGGTTGTATTAAAAGTTGTTGTTGTGTTATTTATTATAATTGTTGGAGCACAATATATTAACACGGCAAATTGGAATCCATTTATTCCAGAAAGGGGAACTTATACTGACTCACTTGGAAATTCTCACGAAGCATATGGATTGATTGGAATTATTGCAGGAGCAGCATATATTTTCTTTGCTTATATTGGATTTGATACAGTTTCAACGCATGCGGGAGAATCTCAAAATCCACAAAAAGATGTTCCGTTTGGAATAATTGTTTCACTTATTGTTTGTACAATCCTCTACATTTTAGTTGCACTTGTTTTAACAGGAATGATAAATTACAAAGATATTGATATTACAGCACCAATTGCAGCAGCGTTTGGTTCACAAGGATTAAATTTTGCAGTATTTATTATTTCAATCGCAGCAATTGCAGGATTAACTTCTGTTTTAATTGTGATGCTTCTTGGACAATCACGAGTATTTTTTGCAATTTCAAAAGATGGTCTTCTTCCTAAAAAAACTTTTGGAGAACTTCATCCAAAATATAGAACACCATATAAAGCAAATATTTTAATTGGATTTATTGTCTCTTTAGTTGCAGCATTTACTCCAATTGATTCAATTTCTAAAATGGTAAATATTGGAACTTTACTTGCATTTGTGATGGTTTGTGTTGCAGTTATGGTTATGCGAAAAAAAGAACCAACACGACATCGTCCATTTGTAACTCCAGCTGTTTGGATTGTTGCTCCACTTGGAATTATTTTTAATTTAGGAATGATGATAACATTGGAATGGCAAAATTGGGCTCGTCTTTTTGTGTGGCTTTTAATTGGAATAATAATTTATTTTGTTTACGGAAAAAAACACAGCATATTAAATGCTACAACAAATAAAGTTCAAAAATAGTTTTTTGCCTAATAATTTGATATTAAAAAATAACAATGCCACAACAACAAACTGAATTTAAACGAGAACTTGGTCTTGTATCTTCAATAATGATTGTAGTTGGCTCAATGATTGGTTCAGGAATTTTTATTGTAAGTGCTGATATTTCAAGAAATGTTGGTGGTGGTTTTTATTTACTTTTAGTTTGGTTAATCACTGGAATCGTTACAATGATTGCCGCACTTTCATACGGAGAACTTGCGGGAATGATGCCAAAAGCTGGAGGTCAATATATTTATTTGAAGGAAGCATATGGTTCTTTAGTTGGATTTCTTTATGGATGGACGTTATTTATTGTAATTCAAACGGGAACAATTGCTGCAGTTGGTGTTGCGTTCGCAAAATTCACATCTGTTTTAATTCCATTTTTTAGTGAAAAAAATATTTTGTTTGAATTTTTTTTTCTTAAAATTTCTGCTGCACAAATTTTAGCAATTGTTAGCATAATTATTTTGACATATATAAACTTACGTGGAATTAATGATGGAAAAATTGTTCAAAACATTTTTACATTTACAAAAACATTTGCTTTATTTGGAATAATTTTACTTGGAATTTTTTTTGCGAGTGATGAAAAATCTATTTCAATAAATTTTTCAAACTTTTGGAACGCAACAAAAACAACGTTAAATAATGGAGAAATTGCTGTTGAAAATTTATTTGGAATTTCAATTCTTTCAGCAATTGGAGTTGCAATGGTTGGTTCATTGTTTTCTTCTGATGCGTGGAATAATATTACTTTCACTGCGGGAGAAGTTGTAAATCCAAAAAAAAATATTCCACGCTCACTTGCAATAGGAACTGGAATTGTAACTTTACTTTACATACTTGCAAATGTTGCATACATGTCTATTCTTCCAATTGTTGGAAACCCAAATTCAAAAGATGTGTTTGAACAAGGAATTCAATTTGCTCAAAATGATAGAGTTGGAATTGCTGCCGCAACAAAAATTTTTGGAAATTCTGCAGCAATAATTATGGGAATAGTTTTGATGATTTCAACTTTTGGATGCAACAATGGTTTAATTCTTTCAGGAGCAAGAGTTTATTTTGCGATGGCTAAAGACAAATTATTTTTCAAACAAATTGGCAAATTAAACAAAAACTCTGTTCCATCAACTGCATTGATTATTCAATCTGTTTGGGCTTCAGTTCTTTGTTTATCGGGAACTTATGGAGATTTATTGGATTATGTTGTATTTGCTGTTTTACTTTTTTATATACTCACGATTTTTGGAATTTTTATTTTGAGAAAAAAATCACCAAACATTGAAAGACCATACATTGCATTTGGATATCCAATAATTCCTGCAATTTATATTTTAATTGCAACAGCAATTTGTGTAAACTTACTTATTTTCAAACCGCAATATACTTATCCCGGACTTTTGATTGTATTGAGTGGAATTCCAATTTACTTTTTGTGGAAAAAATTTTCTAATTAATTTTTTTAAAATAAAAATAAAAAAGCCAATTCATTTTTGAATTGGCTTTCGTTTTTTAAATTGAAATAAATTATAACGTGTAATTTAGTTTTGCAATTACCATTCTTCCAATTTTTGGAGCACCAATAAATTCATTATGTGCTTTATCAAAAGCATTTAAAACAGAAACTGAAAGAATTGTATTTTCCCCAATTGGAGATAGTTTATAATTTAAATTTATATCATAAAGTGAATATTTTTCAACATCTCCAATATAAACACCACTGCTCATATAAAAACCATCGTTCCATCTATTTCTAACTTCTGCTGATAGTCCAAAACCAGAAATATATTTTACAGAAACAGTTCCACGTTTTTTAGGAGCATTCATAGATAAGTCAAAATCACCATCAAGTTTTTCAAAATAATTTTCATTTACTGTTGAGAAAGTTCCACTAACTTCAAGATTATTATTGACTTTGTAATTTAATGCAAAATCAATTCCCAAAATATTTATCTCTCCAAAATTTCTTGGAGCAACCATAATTGCATTTTTATCCACTGCTTCTTTTGGTGTAATTGTTCCAAGTGGAATTCCAGAAACACCTTGTGAAAGAGCTATAGAAGTTGAACTATCTAAACCAAATTGCATAAAATATTCTTTCGTAACTCCCGTCATAAATACATTTGGTGTAAATACTTGGAATCGTCCAATAAAATTATTCATTTTTGAAGAATAAATATCAACTCCAAGTTCAAGTTTATTGTTCATCGAAAATCCTTTATAACCAAATTCAATTGTTCTATTGATAGTTGGTTTTAATGGCTCTATATTTTGCGGAGCACTTACAGGATCAAATTTTCCCTCATTAGGATTTAAAATTGCTAATGCAGAAGTAATTCCAGTTGGTGTATTTCCAATCATTGTACTTCGCAAAGGAAGTAACGCAGAATTTTGTGCAATCAACATATCAACAACAACTGGCCATAAATTACCAACTCCAACTGTTGGAATTGCAACAGGATAAAATGGAGTATTGAAATCATAACCATCATATTGATTTTTTTCAAAATTAAATCCAGTTGTAGGAACTCCCGTTGCACGAATTGGAATTGCATAAATATCGGGATAACCAAATGGATTTGCTTCTGCTAATAAATCTAAAAATAAATCATTTGTAGAAGGTGTTGAATATGCTTGATTGTATGTTAAACGAAAATCGCTTGTTTCATCATGGTGATAAACAAACGCAACACGAGGAGAAATTACTGCATCATTTAATCTATTGTGTTTGTCATATCTTCCTGCAAATATCAAATCAAATTTATTATTCATAAGATGGTTTTCACTTTGGACATACACACCAAATTCACTTATATTATCGTCTTTTTCATTTCTTCCCATAATTGTACCTTCCGTATTTGGAAAAGTTTTTATAAAATCTAATCCATAAATAAGTTTATGTTTTCCTTGATTCATAATGTCATAAGAATTTTGTGCTTGCATTACAAATTGTTTTGATTTATCTATGAGTTCTTCTCCTGTTCGCAACATATAAGTTTCTCCAGCATCACTTACATTCAAAAATGTTTGTAAGAATAAGTCGTTGTAAGAAACTCTTCCTTGTACAAAACTATAAACCCAATTTTTTCCTTGAGCAGCACCAAGTGCAGTTAGTTCAATACCACTCACAAGTTTTGTAATTCCCGCTGTAACATTTGAACTCAAACCATTTGAAGCAAGATAATCAAAACGAATTTCACTGCTATATTTTTCAACATCAGGAATTCTATCTTTAACTTCAGCATCATCTACGTGTTCCAATTCTTTACCTTTAAAATATTGCCCTGAAATTTTATATCCAAATTTCTCACTAACAACACTAGCATGACGAAATGAAGCTTGTTTCATACCTTGAGTTCCTCCTCCAAGTGAAAGTGTTGTTCCTTGCGAAGAAAACGGAGAACGAGTTATCATATTTACAACGCCTTGTGAAGCGTTTGGTCCATAAAGTGCTGATGCGGGACCTCTTACAACTTCAATTCTTTCAATATCTTCATTATTTGCCGCAATCATATACGGAACATTCACTCTCAACGATGGAACAGAAGCAATTCTATTGTCAGTTAGCATTGTAAGTTGTCCTGAAAAAACATTGTTAAAACCTCTTACAACAAGATTTTGTTGCATAAGTCCTGTTTGAGCAATATCCACTCCAACTACACCTCGCAGATGATCTGTTGGTGCAAGTGTTGGACGAAGTGCAATTTCTCTTGTACCAATTACAGAAACTGATGCTGGCGCTTCCAAAACTTTTTCTTGTTTTCTGGAAGCAGAAGTTACAACTGCATCAAGATTGATTGACTCAATTTCTAAAGAAAAATTTTGAGAAACTGAACCGCTTACATTAAGATTGGTTTCAAAAAACTTGTAGCCAATTGAAGATGCTGTAACTGTATATTCACCATCATTTAAATTTTTAAATTGGTAATTACCTTTCATATCGGTAAAAGTTCCTTTGACTTCCTGTGTTTGCAAATTTGTTGCTTTTACTGTAGCACCAACAACAGAAGCATTAGTTCCAGATTCAGTAACTTTACCAGATAAGTTTCCAGCAAATAAATCAAGTTTAAAAATAAGAAAGAAAAAAAATATGTATACTATTTTATTCATTGAAGTATGATTTTTAGAGTTAATAAAAAAATGGAGCAAGTTATTCTGCTCCAATTATTTTTGATGTTTCGCCAGTTTTAAAAGCAATTTCAATGCGGCGATTTTTTCTGCGGTTTTCAACACTTGTATTTGGAACAATTGGTTTATTGTAAGCAAATCCCTGTACAACAATTCTTTTGCTATCAATTCCAAATTCATTGATTAAAAAATTGACTGTGCTAATTGCACGACGAGTGGAAAGATCTAAATTTGTAGCAAATGAACCAATATCATCTGTATGTCCATCAACTTCAATAGGATAATCTTTCAAACTATCTAAGTAGGTTCTAACTGCCTTTAAAGCACTTTTAACTGGTGATGTTAAAACATCACTTCCACTTTCAAAACTCACATCTCCTTTTATAACAAATGTAATTTTTCCAAGATTATATGAGACATCTATTAAAGAATCTTGTTTAGATTCTCTAAGTTTTCTTAAAATTGCTTCTGCTCTTTTTTGTTGTTTTAATTGTTTTGCAATCTCAGCACTAACAACTGCATTACTTCCTTCGGCAATACTCTCAGAAACTTCACCACCAAATTCTGCTGCCATTGCTTGTTCAACTGCTTTTTTATCCATTATAGAAAATGACCACAACACAACAAATAACGCAAGAAGAAGTGTTATCAAATCAGCATAAGTTAAAAGCCATCGTTCAGAAGAATCATGTTCAGCATGTTTTTTTTTTGACATATAAAAAACTATTTTTGAATTTGTTGGTTTGCAGGAAGCATGCTATATAACTTTGCTTTCACAATTGATGGTGCTTCACCTTCTTGAATTGAAATCACACCTTTTTTAATAATTTCCATATACTCAATTTCTTCAAGATGACCATTTTTAAGACGATCTGAAAGAGGTAAAAAAACCAAGTTCGCTAAAAAAATTCCCCACAATGTTGCAACAAACGCTGTTGCTATATGAGAAATCAAACCTTGTGGATCATCTCCTGCACTTGCAAAAGTTCCAATCAAGGCAAGAACTGTTCCAATAATTCCCATCGTTGGTGAATATCCTCCCATTTTTGCAAAAACTGTATAGTTAATTGTATGACGTTCAGTTAGAAACTCAATTTCTGATTCTGCAACTGTTTTCAACATATCTGGATCATTTCCATCAACTGCAAGTCCAAATATTTTTCTAAAAAATGGTTCTTTTATGTTTGGAAGTTCTTTTTCAAGTGCAAGAACACCGTCTTTTCTTGCAATTGCAGCAAAATTTACAAGTTGATCAATTGCTTCACGAAGATTATATGTTGTAGGATTTATTGCGTGAGAAGCAATCTTAAAAATTGAAATAAATCTTGTCCAAGATTGACCAACAATAGTTGCTGCAATAGTTCCTAAAAACACAATTAAAATACCTTCCAATGCTGATTTTCCAATCAACATAGAAATTTTTCCATGTGCTAAAAATTTATATGCTGCAACAATTCCTGATACTCCAACTAAAAACCCAATAATGGTCATTACATCAAACTTTTTTTGCATAGTTTTGTATTTTTTTTATGAATAATGAAAAATTATAAAAAATCAACTAATGATTTTGGCAAAACATTTGCTCCAACTTTATACGCCGCTTCAAGTTGAATTTGTTTATATTGAAGATCAGTTACAGTTTTTGCAATATCTGTATCCTCTTTACTTGCACGAAGTTCTTCAATATTCAAAGAATCAGAATCAAGTTGTTCTTTTAGAATTTCAAAACTTTCAAATGTATCTGCATGTTGTTGTGTTTTTGAAATAATATGATCATGCATTTGACGAATTTTTGAAGTTAATTCAATAAATGTATCTTTATCAATAGTTTCTCCATTTGCAACAGCATCATCTACCATTGTACGAAAGTCAATTAAAATTTGAAATGCGCTTGTAGTTTCATCCTCTACATCAAGTTGAAATGCTTCACTTCCACTCATATTCATACGAACATTTACACCATCTCCAACAGGAATTTCAATTTTAGTTCCATCTCCAGCATAAAGAACTTCTGAAATTCTTGTAAAAGTTCTATCCCCAATTATAACATTAACACTAGTAGAATCTATATTTTCTTCTGGATATGGTGGTGTTAAAGTTGCAGAACCTCCAAATAAAAACTTTCCTCTAAAAGAGGTATTGGAAACAGTAATAAATTTTTGAATTAATGATTCAAATTTATCTGCATAAGTAATCAAATCTTTTGGAGAAGTAACAGAAGTTACGCGAGTTGAAATATCAAGTGCATCTTGAAAAATATCAATTGAATGATCTAATGCTCCAACAGTTGCTTCCATATAACTTTCTGCACCTTCAATGTTTAAAAAATATTGTTTATTTTTTTCCACAAGTTCATTGAGTCGTAAAATTGCATCTGCTTCAAGTGGATTTTCAGATGGACTTAAAATTTTCTTCCCAGTTGCAAGTTGAATTTGCGATTTATCAACTGCTAGTTTATTTTTATTTATGTTGAGAAGAAGATTGTTTGAAAAAATTTTATCAGATACTCTCATAAATTACACCATGTTTAAAATTGTTAAATACATATCGTTTACTGTTGCAGTAACTTTTGCTGCAGCATCATATGCTCTTTGAAAATTAATTAAATTTGTCATTTCTTCATCAGTAGAAACTCCAGAAATAGATTGCTGTTGCTGTTGCATTTGATTTAAAATAAGTTCAGAAGATTCTTCTCTTATTTCTGCATCAAAAATTGCTGATGAAAGTTGATTTGTAGTTTGACGATTATATTCTTCCAATGTTTGTGAAAGCGAAGTTGGAAGTGTTTCGTTTTCATTATAGAAAAGTTTCCCCGTCATAAATTTTTGATTCATTAAATTGGAAATTTGAAGTGCAACTGAATTTCCTCCATCAAACTCATCTAAATCTACACTTGCTGTTGCAATATTATTTGCATCCTGTAAAATTTCATTAGATATAGAAATATATTTTGCAAATTCGCCATTTACAATATCATCTCCCGTAAATGCATTTTGAACATCAGTTGGAGAAACAAAGAAATTTATTCCTTCTATATTTTCGCCATCTGCATTCATTCTTCCTTTTCCAGTTTGATGTAGTGAATTCACAGCATTTGCAAGTGAAATTGCCATTGTATTCAAACGAGTTTTTGCAGGAAATAAAACATCATTATAAACATCCATCAAACCTTTTAATTCACCAGATGTTATATTTATTTTTCGCAATGATGGATCTGTTGTTGAATCATCATTATACGCTGGAATAGTTATAGAAAGTTTTGGAATTGCATCGAGAGTTACTTCACTAAAATCAGTCAAATCATATTTTTTTGTATCAGTATCATAAGTTACACCATTTAAAACAAGTGCAGTTTGACCAACTTCATCTATAAATGAAGATGAAAGTTCTGTACTCCCTCCACGAGAAGCAACTGCAATCCCTCCAATTGAAACAATTACAGAACCACGAGAATCCTCACTTACTTTTACATTTGCATACTTTGAAAGTTCATCAATTAAAATATCTCTCTCATCTTTCAAATCACTTGCATTTGCACCACCAGATTGAAGACGAGTAATTTCACTGTCAATATCTGCAATTTTAGAACTAATTTCATTTATATTTCTCAAAGTAGAAAGCATATTGTCATTTACTTCTTTTTGAAGTTGTTGATATGCATTGTAAGTTGAGCGAAACGAATCAATCATTCTTTTTGCCTGATTGACAACATTTGTTCTTTGCACACTATCTTCTGGTTGTTGTGCAAGCGATTGAAATGAATTAAAAAATTTTGTGATTTGAGTTCCAAGACCATTTCGTGTAAGTTCATTTACTTTTGATTCAATACGAGTTAGAGATTGTCTTTGTGCAGAAGATTGACTCAACGAACTTTGTGATGAACGAACTTGATCATCAATAAACATATTTCTCACTCTTCCACCGTGAGTTCCAATAACTCCCGTTCCTAAATTTCCTTGATTTGATTGAAGAACTTCACCGGGTTTTAAATTAATTCTTTGTCGTGAATAACCTTCTTTTGTTGCATTTGCAAGGTTGTGTCCAGTAACATCAATTCCAAGTCGTTGAGTTTGAAGACCTCGTTTTGCAATTTCAAGTATGTGTGATAAGTTAAGTCCTGCCATAAGTTTAAATAGTTTTATCCAAAATTTTCTTTTTCAAATTAGACGTAATTGCTTTAATATTTTTTTCTGCAAAGTTTATAGAATGTTCTAACAACATTGCATTTACTGTATTTGATTTAATAATTTCTGCAATAGATTTTTTTAAATTTTCTCTTGTATTTTTTAAACGAACTTTCAATCCTCCACGATTATCAAGCGAATCAAGATATTTTTCAAATGTAATTTGTTTAGAACTAACTTTTTCAAATTGAGTTCCTTTTGTAATTCTCTCAAAAATTTTTATTCTATCTCTTTCAATTGTTTTCATTTTTTTTGAAATCTGATTACATCTTTCAGTTGCAACTTCAAGAGCATCTCCTGAAAAATTAACAATAGAGTTCTGCTGATCTTGCAATGCCTTAAGCATTGAATCTGCTGTTGTAATTTCAAGTGAAATTATTTTGAGTAAATTATCTATGTCAGAAACTTGTTGTTGCATTTTATTTTTCAAAGTTACCAAAATAATTTATAAAATTAAAAACTCTTTTCACATAATTTTGAGTTTCTTTATATGGAGGAATTCCACCATATTTTTGAACAGCACCAGGACCAGCATTATATGAGGCAAGTGCTAAATCCAAATTTCCATCAAACTTATCAAGCATTTGGCGAAGATATTTTGTTCCACCAAAAATATTTTCTCTTGGGTCAAAAATATTTTTTACTCCCATTGTTTTTGCAGTTGCATCAATAAGTTGCATAACACCTTTGGCTTTTTTGGGAGAAATTGCATTTGAATTTCCATTTGATTCAGCTGCAATAATTGCTTTAATTATATTTTCATCAATTGAAAATTTTTTTTCTGCATCTTTTATTATGTCGTCAAATTCATTAACTTTTTCGGCAACTGTTTTTGCAATTCCTGGAACTTCTCTCAATGTTTTAGAAATTGGTTTAAATTCTTGTTCAATTTTTTTGAGTGCAATATTATTATTGTTATTTTTTTCTCTTCCAAATAATGTTGTTGAAATAATTTCTTTTTCAGTTTTTACTTTTTCAATGTTTGGAAAACTGTTTGTTGGATAAATTGGTAAATGATTTGGAAGATTTTCTCCCGTCAATTTCTTATATAATGAATCTGCAATTCCCAAACTTTGTGAACGAGATAAACTTTTTGCAATTTCCATATCAAAAAGTGACTGCATTGTTGTATCTCCAAATGCATCCAAACCTTCTTCTTCTTCATCAAAAATACCAGTTGTTTCCATTCCTTCTCCACGCATTGTTTTCAACATTTGAGAAACAAAAATTGATTCAAACTCACGAACTGCTTTTTGAATCTTGAGTTTCTCACTCTCTGTAAGTTGAGAAGAATTTATTTTTGCATTTATATGTGATAATGTAACTGACATTTTTTTTACATTATTATTAGTTCTGCTTTTAAAGCTCCTGCTTCTTTGAGTGCTTGAAAAATCGCAATCACATCTCGTGGTTTTATTTTTAAAGCATTCAACGCAGATGCAACATCTTGCACAGTTGCTCCTCCTGTAAATGCTTTCACTGTTGAGGAATCTTCTGCTGCAAATAAGTTTTGAATTTCAGTAGAAACTGTTTGACCTTGTCCAAATGGTTGTGGTTGCGAAATAACGGGCATCTGTTGAATTTCAATTGTAATTCCACCGTGTGAAATTGCTGCTGGTAAAATTGTAACATTGCTTCCCGCAACAACTGTTCCTGTTCTTTCGTTTATCACAACTTTTGCTGCAACATCTGGAGAAACTTCAAACACTTCAACTTGTGAAACAAATTGTACAATTTTATTTTCAGTTCTAAAATCTGCGGGAACACTTACTGTTACAGAAGACGCATCATTTGCATAAGCAATTTCTTCTCCAAATTTTACATTTACACTATCTGCAATTCTATTTGCAGTTGTAAAATCAGGTTGAAATAAAACAACTACAACTTTCCAATCATCTGAACGATATTTTATTGGAATAGATTTTTCAACAATTGCTCCTGATGGAATTCTTCCTGCTGCAGTATGATTTCTTCTAACTTGAGAACCAGTTTCAGTAGATGCACTAAATGCTCCTCCAACAGAAACAGGACCTTGTGCTATTGCATAAACATTTCCATCAATTGCTGAAAGTGGTGTCATAAGAAGCGTTCCACCTTGAATTCCTTGTGCATCTCCCATTGAAGAAACTACAACATCAATTGTTCCTCCAACTTTTGAAAATGGTGGAATAGTTGCTGTAACCATTACTGCTGCTGCATTTCTCAACCGAAGTTCATCTTGAGGAACAGTTATTCCAAATCTTTTCAACATACTTGTGATGGATTGAAGTGTAAATGTAGAACGTTGTGTATCTCCCGTTCCGTTTAATCCAACTACAATTCCATATCCAATTATTTGAGTACTTTTAACTCCTTCAACATATGCGATATCTTTTATTCTAACTGAATATGTAGTTTGAATTAAAAATAAAATTAAAATATTTATTGAAATAAAAATTCTTTTCATAATTACTTATTTAAAAAATCCAATGAAAAATTTTTGTCAACCAACCGGGTTCTTTGGCTCTATCTATCATTCCGCTTCCAGAAAATGAAATCACTGCATCAGAAATATTTGAAGACAAAACACTATTATCCGCTTGAATATCTGTTGGACGAATGATTCCAGAAATTTCTATTATTTGTTCTTCTCCAGCAATTGCAATTGTTCTCATTCCACGAATATGTAGATTTCCATTTCCCAAAACAGAATCAACTGTTGCACTAATTTTTGCTTTTACATTTCCACTACTTGAAACTTGACCACCACCAGTAAAACTATTATTTGTGCCAATTCCAAAATCTGCACCAACTTGTGGAATGTTTCCAATTCCTGTAGATGTTCCATTTGCTTGCATAGAAACATCACTTTGCCGAGTTGCTTCTGTAGAAGATCCACTTGTTGCACTATTTACTTCAAGTACAATAATTGTAACTGCATCTCCAATTCTACTTGCTTTATTGTCACTAAAAATTGAGCGACCAATGTTCTCTCTTAAATCCTGCGAAAAAGAAACGCAAGTAAAAAATAATATTGATAATAAAATCTTTTTTGTCATAATAAGTTTCATTTTTTATTGAACTACAATAACTGATAATGAATCTACAACTTTTGCTTTTATTCTTTCTTTTGAAGTTTGTAGTTTCACATAAATTATTTCACCAACTCTTCCATCTTGTTGTGCTTCTACTTTTGCTGAAACAACAACGCCATTTGTTTTGGATAATAAAGTTATTACTTTCCCTCTTTCAATTACAGGCAATTCTTCAATTGCATCAAGTAAAATAACTCTATCTTTCCCAATTGCTCTTTTCGCTTTTTTGCCAACACATTCATTTTTCAAATGTACTACTTCTTGTGTGAACGATGTTGTTTCAATTTTTTTTATTTCAATGTTTTTATCCAAAATTGTTTCACCACTTGGAATTGGATTCACTGCTAAACAACAATTTTCAAATGTTCTAATTTTTAAAGAAACCAATATTCTTTTTTCCATTTTTCCTTCTGAAAAAATTTCAAGTGGCAAACTCACATTTCCACGAAGTATTTGATTTTCTTCTGGCATCACTTTAAGTTCGTATTTTGTTTTTTGATTGATTTCATTTGGCAAATTTTTATATTCAATTATAACGTCTTCTTTTGGAAGCTTGATTTGTTTGAAAATAAATTCTTCAATTTTTTCTTTTAGTTCGGTTTGAGAAATATTGAATTGAAGAATTATTTGCCATACAAAAAATAAAATCATTTAGATTTTTATCGTTGTAAATTGTTTGCCATTGTTATCATTTCCTCAACTGTCTTAATTGTTTTGGAATTGATTTCATAAGCACGTTGTGCTACAATCATTGCAACCATTTCTTCTACAATATCCACATTTGATGCTTCAACTTGTCCTTGAATAACTTCGGCAAATCCAAGTTCTGCTGGTTTTCCAAGTATTGGAGTTCCAGAGGCAATTGTTTCAACATATAAATTATTTCCAATTGCACGAAGACCTGCAGGATTTACAAATTTAGCAAGTTCAATTTCTCCCGCAAGTTGTGGTTCAATTTCTCCCGCAAGTAAAACATTTACTTTTCCATCACGAGAAACTTGAATTCTGTCTGTGTTTCCTGGAACTGTAATTTCAGGAAAAATAAATAAACCTTGTGAAGTTGTCAAAAGTCCATCTGGTGAAACTTTTAATTGACCATCTCTTGTATACGCAATTGTATCATCTGGTTTTCTAACTTGTAAAAATCCATCACCAACTATTGCAATATCCATATCGTTTCCTGTAAGTTGCACATCACCTTGTGAAAATTGTTTTACTGTTCCAACTGGGACAACACCATTTCCAACTTGAATTTCAACTGGTTCTGGAGCAGTTTGTCCAGGAGTTGATGAACCAGCAATTTCTAAATTTTGGTACATCAAATCTTGAAATTCAGCACGACTTTTTTTAAATCCAGTTGTGTTGACATTTGATAAATTATTGGCAATAAGTTCAATATTCAACTGTTGTGCTGCCATTCCTGTTGTTGCTGATCTAAGTGCTCTATTCATGATATTATTTCTATTTTAAGTGTTTAAAAATTATGGTTGAACATTTCCAACTGATAACGATTCATTAAGTGTTGCATCAGTTGTTTGAAGAAGCTTTTGTCCCGTTTCAAAAAGACGAGAAACTTCTATCATCTGAATCATTTCACTAATTCCATTTACATTTGAGTTTTCCAAAAAACCTTGTCTAATTTGAACTTTATCAATATCCACTTCCATCGGTTCAATTTCTGCAGAAGCAAGTTCAAAAAAAGTATTTCCTGTTCTTTGCAAATCCTCCAAAGTTTCAAATGTAACAACTTTCAATCGTGCAACAGGATCACCTTCAACCATTATTTCTCCCGTTGGTGTGACTGTAATATCTTCTTTTTTTAAATTGTGGACATTTGGAATATAAATTGGTCCATCATCGTCACCTACTACTTCATATCCATTTTTAGTAACCAATGAACTTCCTGCATTTATCATAAAGTTTCCTGCTCTTGTGTAACGAACTTTTCCATCTACAGGATTTTTAGCTGCAAAAAAACCTTCACCATCAATTGCAATATCAAAAGTGTTATTTGTTTGTTCAATCGAACCTTGTGAAAAATCAGATATTTCTTGCATACTGACATCCACATATTCAGTTGAAGTCGTAGATGGATTAGCTCCTGGTTCACCACCTTCATCACCACCACCACTTACTTGCTGAATATTTTGTAAAACTTCATAAAACAAATCACCTTTTTTGTAACCAACTGAATTTATGTTTGCTAAATTATTTGCTAATATCTCCATCTTCAAAGTCAATGGACGCATATAAGCAGAAATTACTTTAAATGAACTAACTGGCATTTTTTTATCCTTTCATTTTTTTGTTTTCTAAATCTTGAAGATGTCGTGAAAGCAAAACTTCACCTTTTCCAATTCCAAGTTTTTTTGCTACTGCTGAAACATCTTTTTTCTTTTTTAAATTTTCTTCTTCAGAATTTTCTATTTTTAAAACTTGTTCTGAATATCTACTCAATTGATTCATATTGTTTGAAGCCATTTTCATCGTAAGTTCAACTTCGGATTGACTTCTATGAAACTGCTTTGCCAAACCAATTGTATCATGACTTATAGATTCATTTGCGAGAGGAAAATCATCTTCTTCAACTGTTGAAAAATTATCCTCTCTTTGAGCAATAGTTTCAAAAATATCTTTCTTTTCATTTTGAATAATCTGTGAAGGAGGTGAATATGAAATCAAATTTTCATTTTCATCACCACCAATTTTAACAGAAAATGTTGAATTATTGTTTGCAAGTTGCACTACTTGTTTTTTAGAATTAAAATAATTTGAAATTAAAATTCCTAAAACAAAAGCAAAGATAATAAACATAACGACTAAAACAAAAGTAAAAACTTTATTTGATGAAAATAAACTTTTATCATTTTGTTTTGGTTTTTCTTTGACAATTTTTTTTACTGGTGTTTGTACTACAACTTCTGGACGAATAATATCTGCATTTTCAGTTTGGATTTTTACATTTTCATTTGGTTTTACATTTACCGAATTTGTATCAGAAGATTTAGTCATTACACTATCTTTATTTTCTACAATCGAATTTGTATCAACATTATTATTTACAACTGATTTTTCTTTTTTACTTACAAATTTTGCATTTCTTTTGTTTTTATTTTTTTTTTTCACAATTTTTTTTGTAGTGTCCGCTGTTTTTTTAGTAGCATCAATAGTATTTGCTATTGAACTATCTTGTGAAAAAACGTTTGCTTCACTTTTTTTAGGTTTAACTTTTATTTTAGTACTTACGTTTTTCAAAGATTCTATATTTGGCAACTTATTTTTGGGGATAAAATCAGTTCGTTTATCAGCAAATGCGATAAAAAAAATTGTAACACAAAGTATAAAGTTTTTAAATATCATTACAATTTTGCTCTTAATTCTTTTCTTATGTGTGCAAGTATTTCATCTAGAATTTGAGAAACGCGACCAACTGAAAGTTCAATAATTTCTCCAATCTCAGATAATCCAACACCTTCATAAAAATATAACGAAATAATTATTCTATCCCTCTCTTTGAGTTTAGAAATAATATCTACAAGTATATCTTTAGTTTCATTTTCTTGAACTATTTCAAGAAAATTTTCAGCTTCAAGTTTTTCCACATTTTCAAAATCATTTAACAAACCTTCTTCATCTCTTTGTTTATTGTTGTCATATATTCGTCTATAATATGTTGATGCTTTTTCAAGATTCACCAAAAGTTTTTCATAATTTTCAAGTGTGAGTTCAAGTTTTCCTGCAACTTCTTCCTTCAAACATTCTCTTCCAAACATGCATTCAATTTCTCGTATTGCTTTGCTGTTGTGTTTTCCTTGTTCACGAACTTTTCTTGGAACCATATCAGTTTTTCTAAGTTCATCTATTATTCTTCCACGAACTTTTGAAATCGCAAATGTTTCGAATTTAGTTTGTTTTCCCTCATCATACAAATTTATAGCATCAATCAAACCGAGTATTCCA
>SXSO01000024.1 GCA_005792205.1 Bacteroidota bacterium
AAAAGTATATTGATATTATTTTTCAAAAGGCACAACCGATTATATTCAAATGATGATGAATGTGAGAGAAAAAAAAATTGGAAGTTTTGCAATTTTTCAAAGTGATTTGTTGGAAGTTGCAACACTATTAAATGAATTACAAAAAGAAAGTAAAATTCCACTTCTTTTTGCTTCTGATTTTGAAAATGGTTTGGCAATGCGAATTCGTCGTGGAACTTCATTCCCACATTTGATGGCACTTGGAGCAACAGATGATTCTATACTTGCTTATGAGTATGGAAAAATAATTGCAGAAGAAAGTCGTGCAGTTGGAGTTCATATAAATTTTTCTCCTGTAATTGATTTGAATAATAATCCAAAAAATCCCGTAATAAGTTATCGTTCAATTGGAGAAAATATAAAACTTGTAAATAAAATTTCAAATGCATTGATAAAAGGAATGCAAGACAATGGAATTATTGCAACAGCAAAACATTTTCCTGGACATGGAGATACAGAAACTGATTCACATTTTGATTTACCAGTTCTTAAATTTTCAAAATCTCATTTGGATTCTTTTGAACTTAAAACATTTCAAAATGCAATTAGAATTGGAGTAAAAGCGATGATGATTGCTCATCTTGCAATTCCATCCATTGAAAACAATACAAAAATCCCTGCATCACTTTCAAGAAAAATTATTGATAGTTTATTATTGAAATCATTTAATTACAAAGGTATTGTAATTACAGATGGTTTAGAGATGAAAGGTGTGAAAAAAAATTTTACTGACAAAGAAATTGCAATTATGGCAATTAATTCTGGTAATGATATTTTACTTGGTCCTGAAGATCCTCAACTTATGATTGATACACTTGTTGATGCAGTGAGAAGCGGAATAATTTCTGAAGAACGAATCAATCGTTCGGTTTTAAAAATTTTGAGAACCAAAGAAGAACTTCTTTTGCACAAAAATAAATTCATTGATATAAATGAAATTAGAAATAAAGTCAATACTGAAGAACATAGGAATTTTGCAAAACAAGTTGCAAGAAAAAGTATAACTGTATTACAAAATTCAAGTTTACCATTTTCTGATTTGAATGCAAAAAAAATTCTTTGTATTCCAATTGCAAATAGCGATGATTATAGAATTGATGTTCATCGGTCAACAAAACGACATGCAAACGAAAGATTTGACGAATATTTTAATTCGCTTTTAAAAACAAGAGTTAGTGATTTTACAAGTTTTATTTTAGATAGTAGAAGTAATAAAAAAGATTGTGATTCACTTCTTTTAATTTCAAAGAAATTTGATGTGATAATTTGTCCAATTTTTTTAAGACCCAAAAATAATTCAAAATATTTTGGAATTGCAGAAAAAGTTTTCAAAACATTGGAAAAAATTGCAGCAACGAAAAAATCGCAAGTTGTCTTCGTTGCGTTTGGAAACCCATATATTTTTTCTGAACTTAAAACAAATCATAATTTAATTATAACTTTTTCTGATTGTGAAGCCTCAATTGAGAGTGCAATTGAAACAATTTTTGGAGAGATTGAAACAAAAGGAAAACTTCCAATTACAATTTCCAAAAAATTTCCATTTAAACATGGATTGAATATCAAAAATAAAAAAACATATGGTGAAATAAATAAGTTTTTTGAAGTTGATTCCTTAATTTTACGATCTATAAAAAATGACGCATTTCCTTCCGCACAAATTTCAATTTTAAAAGATGGAAAAACAGAATACATAAAATCATATGGAAATTTAACTTATGAAACAAATTCCCAAATTTGTAATTTGAATACTCTTTATGATATAGCATCTTTGACAAAAGTTATTGCTACTACAACTGCAATAATGTTACTTTATGACGCAAAAAAAATTTCTTTAAGTGACAAAGTTTCAAAATATATTTCTGAATTTGCGAATAACGGAAAAGAAAATATAACACTTGAAAATCTTTTGCTTCACAACAGCGGACTTGAACGATTTGAACTTTTTTATGAAAGAACAAATAATAGTGATTCAATTTTGAAATGGATATACAATTCAAAACTTGTTTATAAAACTGGAGATTCTACACTTTACAGCGATTTAGGATTTATTGTTTTGGGAAAAATTGTAGAAAAAATTTCTAAAATAAGTTTAGATGAATTTTGTAAAAAAAATATTTTCCAAAAACTTGAAATGAAAAATACTATGTTTGTTCCAAAATCATATTCAAAAAAAAATGAAAACATTGCTCCAACAGAGAATGATAAAAAATTTAGAAAACAAATTGTAAAAGGAGTTGTTCATGATGAAACATCTTACTTATTAAAGGGAGTTAGTGGACATGCAGGAGTTTTTTCAAATGTTTCTGATTTATCCAATTTTATGAAAATGATTATGAATTATGGAAAATACAATGGAAATATTTTTATCAAAGAAAAAACGATTGAACTTTTCACTAAAAGATTTTCTCATTTAAGTTCGCGAGCATTTGGTTGGGATACAAAAACTGTTGGAGGATATTCGGCTTCAGGGAATTTATTTTCAAAAAACTCATTTGGACATACTGGATTTACAGGAACTTCAATTTGGTGTGATAAGGATAGAAATCTCTGCGTTATATTTCTTACGAATAGAACTTTTCCATCTCGTGAAAATAGAAAAATTGTAGAAGTGAGAGCAAATCTTCATGATGCAGTTGTGAGAAGCTTTGAATAAAATTTTTTTTTGCATCTCTTTTCGTAAATTTGCAAAATTTTTATGTCAAATTATATAATAGCAATAATTGGAAAACCAAATGTTGGAAAGTCCACACTTTTCAATCGCATAGCAGGGAAAAAACAAGCAATCGTATATGACGAACCTGGAGTTACTCGCGATAGACATTACCAAGAATGTGAATGGAGTGGAAAAAATTTTACTTTAATTGATACAGGAGGTTTTCTTCCTAAATCAAATAATATATTTGAAAAAGCAATAAAAGAGCAAGTCAAAATCGCTGTTGAAGAATCTGATGCAATAATTTTTCTTCTTGATTTTGAAACTGGAATAAATTCTATTGATGAGGAGATTGCAAAATTTCTTCGCAAATCTCAAAAACAAATTTATGTAACTGTCAATAAAATGGACAATGAAAAAAGAGAAAATTTGATTGGAGAATTTTACAAACTTGGTTTTAATGAGATTCAATTTATTTCATCAATTTCAGGAAGAAGAGTTGGAGATTTTTTAGATAAAATAATTTCAAATATTCCAATAAATAACAATGAATTACAAAATGTAAAATTAAAACTTGCGATAATTGGAAAACCAAATGTTGGAAAATCATCTCTTACAAATTCACTTCTTGGAAAAAGTAGAAATATTGTTACACCAATTCCTGGAACTACTCGTGATTCAATTGATTCAATTTTAAAAATAAATAAAGAAGAAATAGTTTTAATTGACACAGCAGGCCTTAGAAAAAAAAGTAAAACAAAAGAAGATATAGAATTTTATAGCACACTTCGTACAATAAAAAGTATTGAAAGAGCAGATGTTGCTATTGTTGTTATTGATGCTCAAGAGAGTTTGAATAAACAAGATTTACAAATTATTGAAGGTGTTGTTGAAAAAAAAAAAGGTGT
This sequence comes from Bacteroidota bacterium, assembly GCA_005792205.1. GTDB lineage: Bacteria > Bacteroidota > Ignavibacteria > UBA10030 > F1-140-MAGs086 > F1-140-MAGs086. The sequence continues at coordinate 3,604 of SXSO01000024.1, forward strand.
TATTATTGCAGTAAACAAATGGGATTTGATTGAGAAAGATACTATGACTGCTGTTTATTACGAAAAATTTTTGAAAAGAAAATTGAAAGAATTTGATTATATCCAAATAATTTTTATTTCAGCACTTGAGAAACAAAGGATTTTTAAACTTATAGAAATTGCAAAATCAATTAGGAAAGAGAGGAGAAAAAAAATTTCTACAAATAAACTAAATGAAGTATTTGAAGAAATATTTTTTCATACACCTCCTTCATCAAAACGTGGAAAAGAAATTCGTATAAAATATGTTATGCAAGTTGAAACTGAATTTCCCGTATTTGTATTTTTTGTAAATGAACCAGATTTTATTGAAGACAACTATAAAAAATTTTTAGAAAGAAATATTCGCAAACATTTTGGATTTAATGGAGTTCCATTAACTTTGCAATTTAGAAAAAAATAATTTTGGTGATAAAATTTATCAAAAAAAAAATTAAAATTGCAGTTGGTTTAATGTCTGGAACATCACTCGATGGAGTTGATGTCGCAATTATACAAATAAGTGGAAATGGAAAAAATTCCAAAATAAAAAAAATTGGATTTCAATTTTTTCCTTATTCTCAAAAATTCACAAATTTTGTTTTAAAAAATTCTAATTCCAATACTGCAAAACTTGATGAAATTTCATCTTTAAATTTTTTATTTGCAAAAATTTTTTCTAATTGTGTAAAAAAAACTCTTAAAAAATTTAATATTGAAAATTCACAAGTTGATTTCATTGGAAGTCACGGTCAAACTATCCAACATATTCCAAACGGAAAAAAAATTTTAAATTCAAATGTGAATTCTACTTTTCAAATTGGAGATCCAAGTGTTATTGCAAAACTTACTTCAATTCTTACAGTTGGTGATTTTCGCGTAAGTGATGTTGCCTTAAATGGAAGTGGTGCTCCACTTGTTCCATATTTTGATTATTGTTTTTTTTCATCTCAAAAAAAAAATAGAATGTTGCTAAATATTGGTGGAATTGCAAATATAACTTTACTTCCCAAAAATTGCAATGAAAAAAATATAATTGCATTTGATACAGGTTGTGGAAATATGATGGTTGATTTATTAGTAAACAAATTTTACAATAAATCTTTTGACAAAGATGGAACAATTGCATCAAGAGGAAATATAAATTATGATTTGTTAAATCTTATGCAAGAACATTCTTATTTTAAAAAAGCAATTCCAAAGTCAACGGGAAGAGAGGAATTTGGCGAAACATTTGTTGAAAAAATTTTATATCACTCAAAAAAAATAAAGAGAGAAGATATAGTTACGACAGCAACATATTTTACAGTTTGGGGAATTTATTTTCATATTCATAAATTTATTTCAAACAAAAATTTTCCAGAAGAAATTATTATAAGTGGTGGTGGAAGTCATAATAAAACTATGATGAAATTTTTATCACAAATATTTCCAAATTCTAAAATATTTCCAATTGATAAATTTGGAATTTCTGCAAATGAAAAAGAAGCAATTGCATTTGCATTTTTAGCAAATGAAACATTGTCTAATATTGCATCAAATATTCCATCTGTAACAAAAGCAAGAAAATCAACAACACTTGGAAAAATTTGTTTACCATAATGTCAAATATACTTTCACAATTAAATTCTGAACAAAAAAAAGCAGTAGAAAATATTTTTGGTCCAACTCTTGTTATCGCTGGAGCTGGAAGTGGAAAAACTCGTGCATTGACTTACAAAGTTGCTTATTTAATTGAACAAAAAATTTCACCGCATGAAATTCTTGTTTTGACATTTACAAATAAAGCAGCAAACGAAATGAAATCACGAATCGTTGAACTTGTTGGTGATAAAAGTAGATTTGTTACGATGGGAACTTTTCACTCTGTCTTTTCAAAAATTTTAAGATATGAATCAGAAAAAATTGGTTATCAAAGTAACTACACAATTTATGATTCTGATGATTCAAAAAGTTTTATGAAAAATATAATGGATGATTTAGGAATTTCTACTCAACAATATAAACCAAATGTTTTTTGCTCAATCATTTCAAAAGCAAAAAACAAACTGGTTTCTCCAATTGAATTTACAAAAAATGCAAGAGGTTTGTTTGAAGAAAAAATTGCACTTTGTTATGAAGAATATCAAAATAGATTGAAAAAATCTAATGCAATGGATTTTGATGATTTGATTTTAAAACCTATTGAATTGTTTTCTCGTTTTCCAAAAGTTTTGTAAAAATATCAAGAAATATTTAAATTTATTTTAGTAGATGAATATCAAGATACAAACAAAGTTCAATATACATTGATAAAAATGTTTGCTGAAAAAAATAAGAATATATGTGTTGTTGGAGATGATTCGCAAAGTATTTATTCCTTTCGTGGAGCAGATATAAGAAACATATTGGATTTTCAAATTGATTATTCAGATTGTAAAACTTTTCGACTTGAACAAAATTATCGCTCTACAAAAAATATTTTGGAAAGTGCAAATTGTGTCATAAAAAATAATTTTGGTAAGATTCCAAAAAACCTTTGGACGGAAAATCAAAATGGAGAAAAAATTACAATTTTAATTTGTAAAGATGAAAAAGATGAAGGTGAAATAATTTCAAAAAAAGTTGAAGAAGAAATTAGAAAACTTAAACTTAATTTGAAAGATGTTGCTATACTATATCGCACAAATGCTCAATCTCGTGCAATTGAAGATGCGTTTAGAAAATTTCAAATTCCATATAGAATTGTTGGAGGAATTGAATTTTATAAACGAAAAGAAATAAAAGATGTTCTTGCATATTTGAAATTTATATCAAATCCAAATGATAACGAAAGTTTAAATAGAATTATAAATTTTCCATCACGTGGAATTGGAGAAACATCACTGAATAAAATAAAAAATTATGCAAATGAAAAAAAAATAAATTTCTTTGAAGCATTAAATAATATTGAAAAGATTGAAGAAATTCAAAAACGAACAAAAGATGCAATTCAAAAATTTACAACATGTATTTGGAAATACATAGATTTGAGAAATAAAATTTCACTCAGTGAATTTTCAAAAATGTTAATTGAAGAAATTGCAATTTTAAATCTTTTGAAAGAAGAAGGAACAATAGAATCAATGTCAAAATGGGAAAACATTCAAGAACTTCTTTCAGGGATTTCTGAATATGAAAATGAAAAAGAAAGTTCTACACTTGAAGAATTTTTACAAGATATTTCTTTACTTACTAATGTAGATAATTTGAACACAGAAAATAATTCTGTAACATTGATGACACTTCATTCGGCAAAAGGTCTTGAATATCCAATTGTTTTTGTTGCAGGTGTTGAAGAAGGGCTTCTTCCTCTTTCAAATGGATTTTCATTTAATGATGAAGAAGTTGAAGAGGAGAGACGGTTGATGTATGTTGGAATTACAAGAGCAATGGCAAAACTATATTTAACATTGACTAAAACAAGATTTCGTTTTGGAGATTTACAATATTCAACTCCATCAAGATTTATTTCCGAAATTGATAAAAAATTTTATACTGAAGAAAATTCAAATAAAATTTTTCTCAATGAAAGTTTTTATAATAAAAAAAAATATGATGATTATATTGATGAAACTTTTAATTCTGAAAATGATACAAAAAAAGTTTATGTTGGTTCAAGAGTATCTCATGAAACTTTTGGAAGTGGAAGAGTTATTTCAATCAATGAAAATGGGAGTAAAGTAACTGTTAATTTTGATAAGTATGGGAAAAAGCAATTGCTTCTTATGTATGCAAATTTAAAACCAATAACTTTTTAAAGTGAGAAAATTTTTTTACACATTAAATTGCTATTTAAAAAATATTTTCAAAAAATTTATAGAAAATGAAGGTCTATTACTTTCATCTGGAATTGGTTTTGCTGCTGTAATTTGTATAATTCCACTTTTACTTTTAATCACATCAATTTTTGGCTCAATTCTAAATTCTCAAACAGCAGTATATAAACAAATTGAAATTTTTTTAGAGAATTTTTTTATTGCAAAACCTTATTCATCACAAATTCGCACAACAATCACTTCACTTGTGGATGAAATAATTAGCAATAGACAAAGTTTTAGTTTTATAGCAATTTTTACTTTGATTTGGACGTCTACAAATTTATTTGCATTTACCCGAATGTCTTTAAATCGCATTTACAAAATAGAGAAACAAAGAAGTATAGTTCGCAATTTTTTTGAAGATGTGTTTTGGGTTTTGATTTCTCTTACAATATTTTTTATTGTAAATATAGTTTTATGGATGTATTCAATATTTGAAAGTTTTTTGAAACTATTTCCGTTTTTAGAACAAGAAGTTATTTATTTTACATTTCCATTTTTTTCAAATTTTGTAACCTATGTTTTAATGTTTTTTGTAATTTATAGATATATTCCAAATGAGAGAATACCAATAAAAATTGCACTAATTTCATCTGTTACATCAGCATCTCTTTGGAAATTTGCTGGAGTTTTATTTTCGCTTTACTTG
>SXSO01000025.1 GCA_005792205.1 Bacteroidota bacterium
TGATGGAAATGATATTAAAAAAATTCCACTTGAAGTTTTGCGAAAAAATATTGGATATGTTTCACAAGAGACATTTTTATTTTCTGCAACACTTAAAGAGAATATTTCATTTGCGTTTGATGAAATTGATTTTGAAAAAATTCTTTTTGCTTCAAATGTTTCTCAACTTGAAAACGATGTAAAAGATTTTCCAAACCAATATGACACAATAATTGGAGAGAGAGGAATTACACTTTCTGGAGGTCAAAAACAAAGAACAAGTATTGCAAGAGCAGTTATTACAAATCCAAAAGTTCTAATTTTAGATGATGCACTTTCTGCTGTTGATACAGCAACTGAAGAAAAAATTTTACAACAATTAAAACTGTTTATGCAAAATCGCACAAGCATAATTATTTCACATCGTATTTCAACAGTTAAAGACGCAGATAAAATAATTGTTTTAGATGAAGGAAAAGTTGTTGAATGTGGAACTCATTCTGAACTGGTTTCGGAAAATAGAATTTATACTCAACTTTATGAACAACAACTTTTAGAAGAAGAAATGGAAAAACTCTAATGCACGAAGAAGAACTGTTGGGAAAAGCATACGATAAAAATTTGATGAAGAGGTTGTTGAAATATTTGAAACCATATAAAAAAATGGTTTTCATTGCAATTGTTTTGAACATGTTGATTGCGGGATTTGGGCCACTTCGCCCGTATCTTACAAAAATTGCAATTGATGATTTCATTTTAAAAAATAAAACTGATGGCTTTTTTAACATAATTGGGTTGATTTTATTGAGTTTGGTTTTGCAATCAGTAATTCAATATTTTAATGTTTATTTTACACAGCTAATTGGACAAAAAACAATTTTTGATTTGCGAATGGAAATTTTTTCTTACATACAAAAATTGTCTTCGCGATTTTTTGATAAAACACCAGTTGGAAGATTGGTAACACGAGTTACAAATGATGTTGAAGTTTTAAATGAACTTTTTTCATCTGGAATTGTGATGGTATTTAGCGACATATTTATCATCATTTGGATATTGATTTTTATGTTTATGATGGATGTAAAACTTTCTCTTGCAACACTTTCTGTTCTTCCAATTTTAATTTTAATGACAATGTGGTTTAGAAAAGGAGCAAGAGATTCATATAGAAAAGTTAGAGTTCAAATTGCGAAAATAAATTCATTTATTCAAGAACATATTAGTGGAATTTCAGTTGTGCAATCATTTATTCGTGAAAAAAGCGAATTTGGAAAGTTTAAAAAAATAAATGAATCTCACGCATCTGCTCATATTCGTTCAATTTTTTATTATGCCATTTTTTATCCATCAGTAGAATTTCTTTCAGCAGTTGCAATCGGTTTAATAATTTGGTTTGTAAGTGGTGAAATAATTCAAAACACAATTTCGCTTGGAGTTTTAATTTCGTTTATTCAATATACTGAAATGTTTTTTCGTCCAATACGAGATTTATCTGAAAAGTATAATGTAATGCAATCAGCGATGGCATCTTCTGAAAGAATTTTTAAACTCCTTGATGACAAAACATTGATTGTAGATGAAAAAAATATTTTAAAAAATTTTGAAATAAATGAAGAGAGTTTGATGGAATTTAAAAATGTTTGGTTTTGTTATGATGATGATTCGGGAAAAAATAAAATTGAAAATGATGAAACAATTGACAAAAATAAAAACTGGGTTTTAAAAAATGTTTCATTTACAATTGAATTTGGAAAATCAACTGCATTTGTTGGAGCAACTGGAAGTGGAAAATCTACAATTGTAAATTTGCTTTTGCGGTTTTATGAAATACAACACGGTGAAATTTTGATAAATGGAATTGATATTCGCTTTATTTCACAAAGTGATTTAAGAAAAATGTTTTCAGTTGTTTTGCAAGACGTATTTTTATTTTCAGGAACGATAAAAGATAATATAACTTTAGGAAGAAATTTTTCCATAGAAGAAATAAAAAATGTTTCCGAAATGATTGGATGCAACAATTTTATTGAAAAACTTCCAAATCAATATGATGAAAAAGTAACTGAACGTGGTTCTACACTTTCAGTTGGACAAAAACAACTTTTGTCATTTTCTCGTTCGTTAATTTCAAATCCGCAAGTTTTAATTTTAGATGAAGCAACTTCCAACATTGATACAGAAAGCGAAATAATAATTCAAAACGCAATTGATAAAATGCTTGAAAATAGAACTTCAATTTTAATTGCACATCGTCTTTCCACAATTCAACATGCAAATAAAATTATCGTGCTTCACAAAGGTGAAATTCGTGAAATTGGAAATCATCAAGAACTTCTCAAACTTGGTGGAATATATTTTAAACTTTATCAATTGCAATATAAATCACAAGAAATTTTAACCTAAACTAATATGAAAAAAATATTTTTTCTTTTCTTTTTATTTGAAACTTCTTTTTCTCAAACGGAAAAAATTTCTACTCAATTGACAATTTACAACGACAATTTTGCCTTAATTCATGAAGAGCGAAATGTGAATTTAAACGAAGGAATAAATAAAATAATAATAGATGAAATTCCTTCTACTATTGATGGAACTTCACTTTATTTTGAAAGCAAAACTGCAAAAGATAAAGTGAAAATTCTGGAACAAAATTTTCACTTTGATTTAGTTCATCAAGGAAAATTGCTTGAAAAATATCTCAATAAAGAAGTTGAATTTGTACGTTTTGATGAAACTACAAAAAAGGAAATTTCTTTTTTTGGAAAACTTCTTTCTACTGGTTTTACACTATCAGGAATTGATTATCATAACAATGGAAATATGATTGCTGAAATAAATGGAAAAATTGAAATTGCACCAATTGGTCGTCTTTTACTTCCATCGCTTCCTGAAGGTCTTATTACAAAACCACAACTTGAATGGATGCTTGAAAATTCTCTCAAAGGAAAACACAATGTGGAAATGAGTTATTTGGCAAAAGGAATTTCTTGGAACGCAAACTATGTTGCAAGATTGAGTGAAGATGATAAAAAAATTGACTTAATTGGATGGGTGACAATTTCAAATAGTTGTGGAACAAGTTTTCAAAACGCAAACTTAAAACTTGTTGCTGGAGATGTAAATATTGTAAAAGAAAAAATGCAATACGATAGAAATATGACGTTAGGAATAGAAACATTTGGAGCATCTTCACAGTTTGAACAAAAAGAATTTTTTGAATATAAACTCTATTCGCTTCAAAGGAAAACCAATTTAAATAATAATGAAACCAAACAAATTGAATTTATTTCAAGCAATGAAATTCCTGTAAAAAAATCTTTTATCTATGATGGAACAAGAAGAGAAAAAGTTGGTGTGTTTGTCAATTTTAAAAATGACGAAAAGTCCAAACTTGGAATTGCACTTCCAAAAGGAATTGTTCGTGTATATAAAAAAGACGATGAAGAAAAAGAACAATTTATTGGTGAAGATGAAATTTCTCACACCTCAAAAGATGAAGAAATAAAACTCTATCTTGGAAACGCATTTGATATAGTTGGACAAAGAGTAAGAAAAAATGTGGAAGAAGTAAGACGACGAGAATTTAGTGAGACAATTGAAATTACTTTGAAAAACCATAAGAAAGAAGATATTGAAATTTTAGTGTATGAACATCCAAATGAATTTTCAAAGTGGCAAATTTTAGAATCAAATGAAAAATGGGAAAAAATTTCAAACGGCGAAATTAAATTCACACTTAAAATTCCAAAGGATGGAGAGAAAACAATTATCTATAAAATTGAATACGAATACTAAAAATATTATATTTAACAAAATTTTTTTTAATCTTTAAACCAAATACTACAATGAAGAAAA
>SXSO01000026.1 GCA_005792205.1 Bacteroidota bacterium
AAAAACTTATTTTATCAAAATCATTTTCTTCATTTCGGAAAAATTATTTGTTGTCAATTTGTAAAAATAAATTCCACTGTTCAAATTATTTGCGTCAAAATCGATTTCATAAAATCCAACATTTTTATTTTCATTCACAATTGTTTTTATTTCTCGTCCCAAAACATCGTAAATTTTTAAACTCACAAAACCACTTTTTGCAATTTCATATTTTATTTTTGTTTTCGGATTAAATGGATTTGGATAATTTTGTTTCAAAGAAAATTGTTTCGGAAAATTATTTTCAAGAACACTTTGCTCTTCATCAGAAAAAATTACCAACGAAAAATTTGCTTCAGCATCTTCAAAATAAAATGTTGAAATTGAATCTAAAGTAATACTATTGTAAATTGTAATTGTCCCATTTCTTCCAACATAAAGAAAATTATTGTTGTCAATTACAATATCGCCTTCAGTTAAATTTGAAGTCATCGTGTCAGCGGTCAAAGTATTATATTTTTTGATATTTGCACCAGAATAATAACCGCTTGCAAACCCAATGTTTTCAGTATTGATAGCAACATCAGAAATACTTGCATTACATTTTGCAAACCCAATAAATTGATTTGTCAACGGATTGTAAATATCAATTTCACCGTCATTTGCAAACCAATTTCCCGTACAAACAATATTTAAATTTCCAAAATTATCTACAAAAATTTTTTGCGGATTTTTATAAGTAAAAATTGTATCAATAATTTTATTTGTCAAAATTGAAATCACAGTTATGCTTGAATCACTAATAAATGTTGATGGATTCAGTGATTGCGCAACATAAAGTTTATCACCATAAATCGCCATTCCTTCAGGACCACTTCCAATATTGATTTCATTTTCTATTTGCAATGTTTGTGGATTAAATATTAAAACACTTCCACTCATAAAACAAGAAATATATGCTCGTGTTTCATTGAGAAAAATAATATCGTATGGAGATTTTCCATCAGGAATTGGAATAGTAATTGGAGTTAAACTGTCATTATTAATAATATCTTCAATGTCAAAAATTTGAAGCGACGCATTTATTCCAATAAATGCATCTCCAGAATTTACAACATAAATTTGTTCATCAAAAATAACAAGCGAATTTGCAGTTGGGCCAATTGATGCAACACTATCATTTACTATATTATTTGCAATATCAATATGAGTAAGTGTTTGATTTTGATATTTGCGAATTGCAAATAAATGATTTTGTGTTGCAAAAATTTTTGCGTTGAAAAAAAATAAAAATAATAATATGATTCGTTTCATTGGTTTATTTGGTTTATAATATTGAATATATGTTTGAAAAAAAATTTATTTTTTAAAAGCAAAAGATGAAGGATTTATTCCAACATCAAATGAGTTTCTAAATTGTCCCAAAATAGAAATAACTTTTATTGTTCCATTTTGAATATAGTTTTTTGCATCAGATAAATATAAATTATGATTTATTTCATCGTATGCAATTGAATAAAATTTTCCAGAAAAAAAATTTCCAATGAGTTTATTAGTGAGTGTATTTATTTGTAAAATGTTTTTTTCACCACACGCAAAACCATTGTCATTATTGGTCAAAACCATTTTAAATGAATGATCTCCAATAAAAATTGAATCAATTATTTTTTCAGTTGTTGGAGATACAATAAAAATTTTACTCCAAGTATCATCAGTTGTATCAGTAAATGAATTATATTTTCCTGCACATAAAACATAAACTTCTCCATCGTTATCAATTTTTATTTCAACAGGATTATCTCCAACTTTCAAAGTATTTCGAACTTCAAAATTTTCTAAATCTAAAATTGAAATCGTATTTCCGTTTCCCAATCCACTATTTGCAACAAAACATTTGTTTCCAAAAATTGCAATACCTTCAGGATTATTTCCAACTTGAATCCTTTTCAAAATACTTTTTTGAAATACATTCAAAACTAAAACGGAATTGTCATACAAATTTGTAACTAAAGCAATTGAATCATTTAAAAATTCCATTTGTCTTGGACTTCTGTTTTGACCAATGTTTATAGTAGCAATATTAATATTAGAATTTATATTTATGATTTCAATTTTATGAGAATTATTCACAACTATGTATCCCAAACTATCGCGAATTTCAATTTCATTTCCAACATCTCCTAAATTTTTGTGATTAGTATTATAAAAAATATTGTTGTAAATTTTTTGTTGATTAAAGTTATAAAATGAAATTTCACTATTTCCTCTTCCAAAATTTCCTTCGTTTAAAACATAGACACCACTCACATTTTCTGCAATCATTTCTTGCGAAACACCAGTTGGATTTTTCACACAACTACTAAATAAAATCACAATCAAAAAGAAAACCAAAATTTTCATTTTAAATAAACTCCAAATTGAAATTTAATTTCACGAAGTGGTATTGGATAAAACGCAATATATTGATAATCAGTATTGAATAAATTTGTAATTTCAATTTTTGCATTTACAAATTTATCTGTTTCAAATTCAATTTTTTTTGAAAGCGAAATATCAGTTACAAAAAAACTTGGTAAAAATTTATCGTTAATTTCCGTTGTATATTTAAAACTTTGCCACAAATTTTTTACAACAAAATTGTAATCATTTTGAAAATATGAAATGATAAAATTTACAGTTTGTTTTGGTTGATAAATTAAATACTTATTGTATGTTTTATCATTTTCAAATTCGCGATTTTTATTTTTCGCTTCACAATATGTTGTATTGAAAATTATATTTAGTTTTTCATTTAATAACTTACAATTCAAATCAATTTCAATTCCTGTGGAAAGTGATTTGCCTATATTTTTCGGTATCCAAACCCCACTTGTGTTTGGACTCCAAATTACTTTATTGCGGGAATTAACAACAAAATAATTTGTTTCAAAATTCATTTTAAAAAAACTATTGTTCAAAAAATAAAAAATTCCAAAATCAAAAAGAAAATTTTCTTCAGGTTTTAAATTTGGGTTTCCTCCTTCTTTCCAAAACATATCATTAAATGTTGGAATATGAAATGAATTCCCAAACGAAAATTTAAACTCATAATTTTTTAAAAAGAATTTATTCTCAATTTTTCCAGAAAAAAAGTTTCCGACGTCTGAATAATTCGAAAAATTAAATGATGGTGCAATTAAAATATTTTCCGACAGTAAATTTGGTGTATAATTAAAATTGCAAAATATATTTTCTTCAATTCTATTTGTTTTTTTTAAAGCATTGCTCGTAATATTAGAAAATCTAATTTCACTTCCCAAGTGAATTGACAAATCATTTATTTTATCAAAATAAATTTCATCTTTCAATGTGAAATTTCTATTTATGTAAAAATTGAAAAGCGGTTTTTCATCCAATAAAATTAAGGAATCTATAAATACTGATTCGTTGTAATTTATATAACTTGAAAACTTATTTTTTAAATTAAAAATTTTATTTTCATTTACAAAAAAAAGTTTAAAGTCATTTTCTTCTAAATTTGATTTCCCAATTGAAAAAATATTTGTCGTTTGACTTGGGATTTTTTTATTTGAATTATTTGCATAAAATTCAAAAAATGAATTTTTAGAATCAATTCTAAAATTGAAATTGTGAATTTGATAAGAAGAATTTTTTCGTTTGAGTTTAGTTTTATTTTTTCCGTCGTGAAAATAAAATGAATAATCATTTTTAGAAAACTCATTTACAAAATTGATTCTATAACAAAAATCAGGAAAAATTTCTCCATTTATATTATTTTGAAAAAAATAAAATCCATTTTGCCCAAATGAAAAAATTGACTTCAAATTAAATTTTGCTTCTCCTTTTTTTGTAATAAAATTTACTGCACTCATTGAATTAACTCCAAAATTATTAGAAATGTTTTTTGAAATTTCAATCTCTTCTATATTTGAATTTAAAATCGATGTTAAATCTGTAATCCCATTTTGTGAATTTGTAATGTTTATTCCATTCAATAAAACCGCTGTATTATTTGCATTCAATCCACGAAATGAAATTGTGTTAAGAAAGTTTCCATATGATTTAAAATTTATTCCTGAATTAAATTTAAAAAGAGTTGAAACATTTTTTCCAATTTCATTTTCAAGAAATGTGGAGTCAATTTTTTGGAACGAAAAATTTTCCCTTTTTGCGTTTATCACAACATCGCTTAAATGATATACTTTGAGTGAATCAAAACAAAAAGAATTTTCACAAACGAAAAAAAACACTAATACAAAAACTTTATTCATAAATAAAAAAACTCTATCTTCATAAAAAGATAGAGTTTTAAAATTAAAACCTACATCTCTTTCCACGAAGATTGTATTGTAAGGAAAAAAATTTGGCAGGTCTTCTGACTTGTCATTTTTTTAACACCTTCCCTCAAAAAAAAATTTGAAGTGGTAATTTTGTTAAAAAAAAATTTATGACTTACAGCTGCGGGACAGTTTCCGACTTTCACGGAATTCCCTTTTCATCTCAATAATATTGAGACACCAAATTTTTAAAAAAATAAATTATTTAAAACGGTAAATCGTCTTCACTTGTTTCAGATGAATTAGAAACATCAGAATTATCAGAAACATTGTTGTTACTACTTTCATTACTTTTCTTTCCAAGCATAACTAAATTATTTGCAATTATTTCAGTTTTGTAATGTTTCTGTCCATCTTTCTCCCAACTGCTATATTGAATTTTTCCTTCAATACAAACTGAACTTCCCTTTTTTAAATACTCAGAAACAATTTCTGCAGTTCTTCCAAAGGCAACAATTTTATGCCATTCAGTTTTTTCTTGAAAATTTCCAGATTCATCTTTTCTTTTTTCGCTTGTAGCAATTGAAAATTGGGCAATAGATAAATCTCCACTTGTTTTACGAAGTTCAGGATCTCCTCCAAGATTTCCTATAAGTATTACTTTATTTAATGATGCCATATGTTTAAATTTTATATGAATAAATTTACAATAAAAATTTTAAAGCACAAGTTCTATTTTTTTTCTTCATATAAAAAAAATTTTTTCTCGTTTAGAAGAAAAATTTTATTTTCATATAAAGCAACATCTTGAATTTTAAAATCAAACTTTTTTTCTTCAAAAAATTTTCCTTGAAGAAAAAAAATTTTCAAACTTGAATCATCAGCAACATAAATTTTGTCATCATAAATTGAAAACCCATTTGCATTTTTTAAAACTTCATTTCCTATTGTAAAAAAATAGTTTCCAAATTCATCAAAACAAATTATTTTATTTTTTTCTAAAACATATAATTGATTGAGTGAATCAAATTCAATTTGAACAGGAAATTTTATTTTTCCACTTCCCGCATCAATTCCTCCAATTATTTTTTCAACATTTTTAGAAAAATCAGAAAACTTTAAAACTCTTTTATTTTCTCCATCAAGAATGTGAATTTCGTTTTTAGAATTCACAACAACACTTTGCACAAATCTAAATCTATTTTCCAAATTCTCATTTTCATAAGTCGAAAATGAAGCAATAAAATTAAGATGTTTATCAAATCTTTGAACTCTATGATTTTCAAAATCAGCAACAAAAACATCCAATCAGTTTTTAGCAAAAATGTCCTTTGGAAATTGAAATTGAAAATCTCCCCATCCACAATTCCCAATAGAAATTATTGAATCTCCATTCAAAGAAAATTTTTGGACAAAACAATTTTCTTCATCCACAACAAAAATATTTCCGTTCACATCTATGGAAATTGCTTTTGCTTTTTCAAAATTTCCAAAATGGTTTTGAAATAATAAAATAAAAAATGCAAAAAATGTATTCATACGAATAAAAAGAGGAATTTAGATTCACCAAATTCCTCTTGTTTTTCAACTAACTAAAACGAACAACTAAAATCCCAAAGTAATTGAAAAAATATTATTTCCATCAAAAAATTGTGTTGTGCGATATGCATAATCAATTCCAAGTTTCATATCTCCAAAATCTTGATTGACTCCAAAACCAAATGTTGGACCAAAAATATAATTTGTTTTATCGCTTGTTGCAAATGATTCGTTTTCTATATCTTGCGAAAATGAAGTTCCTCCTCGAACATAAAATAAATCGTTATATCCATATTCAACACCAACTTTATATTCATCAGATGCAAAATTATTGTTTTGGAAAAGTCCACTAAATGAAAGTACATCTGTTTCATCAATTTTATGTTTATAACCAAGTCCAATTTCAATTGTGGAAGGAAGTTCGGCTTCGGCTGCAATCACTTTGTAAAATGATGGACCTCTTTCAGTATTATCCACATCACCTTGACGAATCAAACCACTTCCATCATATTGCATTGAAGCACCAATATTTTTTACTACAAGTCCTAAACTTAATCCATCAAATCCCGCAAAATTGTGATATTGGATTCCTGCATTAAAAGCAACTCCTGTTGCATTTACTCTATCCATTGTTTCTGAAATTAAATTTGTTGTAACTCCAACAAAAGTATTATCAGAAAGTTTTTTAGAATAAGTTACACCAAGTGTTACAAATGTTGGCGAAATAAGTGATCCCGTTCCATCTGGTTGTTCTTCCGTTGTTACAGGAATATCTCCAATTGAAAGAGATTTTAAACTGAATCCAATTGAACCAAATCCTTCAAACGAACTTGATGCAGCAAAATAATCAACACCAATATCAGCAATGTAATTCATGTGTGAAAATATTGCAGAAGCACCACTGTTTGAATTAGAAAGACCTGCAGGATTCCAATAAATTGCTTCAATTCCTGTTGTGAAAGCATGCGTTGAACCACTCATTGCAATATCTCTTGCTCCAGCTGGAATAAAAAGTTGTGCAGCAGCAGCAGTTCCTGCTTTATCGTTTCTTCCTGCAAAAGAATTGTTTGAAATAAATATCAAACTTGCAATCAAAATAAATATCTTAAAAATGTTTGTCATAATTTTCCCTTTCATAATTAGTATTTGGGTAAAAATTGTTGTTCTTGAACTATCATCAGTTTTAGAATTTTTGTCTCACCAATTTCTTTCATATCAATATGAGCAATATAAATTCCTGATGCAACTGGAAGTCCATCTTGGTTTTGCAAATCCCACTGCATTCTATCGTCATTGTGATTGCTTTCTTTTATAAGAACGCGAACCAAATTTCCCGCCAAATCAAAAATTCTAATTTCTACTTTGGATGGTAAATGATTAAATGTAACATATCTATTGAACCTATCAATTTCATCCACATTTAATCCATAATATGGATTTGGATATACATTTATTTTTTGAACCATCTCTTTTGCAAGTGAGTTGCTGTTTCGTATAACTGGCTTAAATTTGAATTGCTTCACGTCACCATCTTTAACCGCTTTCATTGTTTCAAAAAGAATTGTAGTTCCACTTGAAGCATACGAACCATTACCTTTTACATCAGCAAATAAAATGGTAGAAATTTTTTGAGATGGAAGTTTTAAAATATCCCGTTTCAAATTATTTCCAGCAATACCAACAAAAAGTGATGTATCTTTGTATCCAACTCTTGAAATACCAATGATAGTATCAAAAATTGCAAAATTATCTATTTTTGTATTTCCCGTTGTATTCCAAACTCCATCTCCATTTTTATCAAACACTGCGGGAAATACTTGACGATTTACATTAACTCCCATTGAATCAATAACCCAAACTGAAAACGGAACTTGTACCCAATAACCAAGATTATCACTTGAAGTTGCTTGAGCACGAGCATAATGCATACGACTATCAAACCGAATTTCATATTTTGAATCAAGTCCTGAAAGTGATGTTGTAAAATCATTTATTTCATCGCTTGCTCCATACAATCTATAAGTTCCCGTTGGATCAGTTTGTTGAAATATATTTGCAACTGTATTACCACTTGTATCAACTTGTGCTATACGACGAAGTCCTTCACTTGGAGCATCAATCACACCAAAATTAAATCCTCGGAAAACAAAATGTTCTTGCGTTCCATCAAAACTGCTATTATCTTGAATAATTGCCTCACCTTCTGAAATAAGTGACCAAGTTTTTGAATTTCCTGAACCATTAAATTCAACTTGATATGTTTTTCCATCTATCAAATCAGGATTAAAAACTGAAATATCAAATGTTGCGTTATTATCTCCAACAATATTTTCAACTTCTGTTATTTCATCTCCATAGTTATATGAATATTCTGTTCCCGGATTTGGAAAATGTGGTTGAACAACTTGAACCAACAAAGGACTTTCAATTACTTTTGGAACACCATCTAAATTCACAGAATATGAAGTTACAGCAAAATAATAATTTCTTCCATTTACAAGCGGACGATTTCTAAACTTATCTTCAGTAATACGAATAAATCTTTCTATACCACTATTTGTTCCGCGAGCAACTATATCTTCTAACACATCTCCATCTTCATTAACTTGTTCATCTTTGATATCTAATAGAGCATTGTCAATATCAAACGTTGCAAGAAGTTTTGCAGTTTTAAAATCTGCTGTAATAGATGGAAGTTGATACACATTATATCCTTCAAACTTGTAACCTGCTTCTGAATAATTTTCAATTCTTTTGGCAAGTGATGTATCAGATTCCCATTCAAATAAAAGTTCTTTATTAAGTTCAGTAACTCCTACATTTGGATTCTCAGCACCTTTTGGAACATTGAAAAGTGTTTTATATGCTTGTTGTGCTGATTTATCAATAAATTTTAAAACATTTACACTTTTCAAATTATTTGAACCTTTTCCCGCAAGAAGAGCAACGACAACTTCTTGTGTATCTCCAAGTGCCATATTAAATGGTCCCGAAGCAAGAATTATTCTTCTATCTCCTGCTGGTTCTGAAAATTGTGCTCCCGGTGCTCCACCATCGTACCATCCTGTTTTTTTCACGGGATCTCCACTCAGCCAAAATTGAGTATTTATTCCTGCAGGATATTGAATAAATGGTGGTGGTGGCGGACCTTGTGGCGTTGGTGGATGTCCAGTCAACATATTATACCATTGAACTGTTCCATCATATTCCTCAAGTGGTGGATCGGTATAATGTCCTCCCGCTGCAAAGTAAATAAAAGAAGTCATTGGAAGATTTTTATAACCTTGTCTTTGTTGTAAATCGAACACCGCACTATCTCCCGGTGATGGAACAATTGGTCCTGCAAAAAAATCATATCCAGAAGATGGAGGAGCAATTCCATATTGCGCAAACTCAGCATCTTGTGATGTTGAATTATACACAAAACCTAAACTTAACGATGTATCAGAACCTGCAAAATCATCTCCATAATCACCTAAATCTGGATCACTCCACTGTGCTACATACATACTATCTATAGTTGAGCCATATGGAGTTGTTACAGTTCCTTTGTAAATAAAACGAAATCTTTTAAATATAACATTTCCTAATGCGTCACTTCTTGCGTATCCCCAAAGTGTAACTTGCATTTCCATTCCAATTGGGGGAGAACCATATAAACCACTCGATAATCCCGGATTTAAGTCATTTGCTACAAACCAAACAACTTGGTCGCCTCCTGCAAATCCCGGTTCATCAATATCATCCTCTGTAGTTGCATCTGAATTTGGTTGATATCCAGGAACTCCATCTTTATTATAGAATGGAGCACCTTTATATGAAGGCCATTCTAACCAATCTTTTTTGTATTGATCTCTAATTTGAGCAACATCACCATCATTAACTTGGTTCAGTGGTTTTGATAGAATCTCTGCTGCATCTTGTTTTAAATCAGCAGTCGCCCAATCTTTACGAATACGATATATTCTTACACTTGGATCAGTTTGAGTTTCTGCCACAATTGTATTGCTTGTTGCTGTTATTCCTCCTGTGATTTTTCCACCTTGCGTTCCAATGTTATATGTTTGTCCTCCTGTACGAAGTTGTGGAGATTGTCCATCATTAACTTTACCTCCCCAAACAAGTCCATCTTGGAAAATTACAGTTGAAGTTCCTCGCGGATATGTTACACCAGAATTTCCAGTATTAGGATTTCTTGCTGAATATCCATCATTACGAATCCACATTGCTAAATTATTTATGTTCACAAGTGTGGAATATGGACCACCATCTTTGAGTTGTAGATTGTCATTTACTTTTTGAACTTTCACATTTACATTTGATGCAAATGTAAAACTTGAATAAACAAAGAATATTAAAATTAAAATTGATTTTTTCATTGAGTTAACTCCGTTTTTTTATTTATAATTCCATTTTTACACCAAACCTAATTTGTCTTGGTGCTCCAAATAAATCACCACCTTGATTCACATTATAGTTAATACGATGCTCCAAATTTATGGCTTCATACAATTCAACATATTTATCTCCAAGTCCTTGAACTGTCAATCCGCTCAAATCAGGATTTGTCAAATATCCATCGTCGTAAGCACTTCCTGTACGGGAATAAACATCTATAATATGTTTTGTATTGAAAAGATTTTGAACATAAACATAAAAATTCATTCCAATTCCAGCAAAGTCAACTGTTTTATCAAACCGCACATCAAAATTGAAATTCCATGGTGTTGTAGATGCTCCAATTTGTTCAAGTGGAGAACGTTGACGAGGATCATCATCTCCAAGAAATCCACCTTCTTCAGGACCTCTTTGTCCAATTGAACCACCTGAAAGTGTGAAAGGATGTCCACTTGTAAACGTAAAAAGAAAGTTTGCTCCAAATTGTTCTAAAAATGGACCACCATCATCTTTTCCAAAACGATAGTCAATATTAAATGTTCCACGATGTGTTTGATTAAATGTAAGTGGTGAAATAACAGTTGGACGAACATCTCCACTTTCAACTGATGAGATTGCAGAATTTCCAACTGAACCCGTTCCTAAAGCATCTGAAAGTGTGTAATTAAATACTGCTTGAATTCTATTTACTCTTTGAAGTGTAAAATTAAATTCAAGTCCTTTTGTTGTTGCAAAATCTCCATTCACATAATATGAATACGATGCTGCACGTGAACCTGAAATAGTTGAAATTTTATCGACTTGAATTTGGCCTTTTATATCTTTGTAAAAACCAGTTAAATCAAATTTTGCATAATCAGAAATTTGTTGTGTAAAACCAATTTCATATTGAGTTGTTCTTTCTGGTTCAAGTCCATAACCAAGAGGATTAGCTACAAAATTTCCTCCTTTGAATATCAATGACGAAAGACCTTGTCCCGCATAAATTGTATTAAGTTGAGGCGCTTGCACAAACTTTCCATATTGCATATGAAAAACTGTTCTTTCGGTTACAGGAAACGCAAAACCAAGACGTGGACTAATTTGCATAAATGGTTCCATATCTTCAAGACCTATTTCCAACAATTCAAATGTTTCTGGATCAAGTTGTGGATCAGTTGGATCTTTTAATTTTCTATCATTCATATCAATATAATCAAGACGAACTCCAAGATTTACAATCAAATCTGAAAACTCAATTTTATCAAGAAGATAAACTCCACCAAAAACTGGATGTTTTGGAGCGTCTACTCCTTTATTGATTTCATTTCCATAAATATCATAACCATAAGCATTTATATTTCCTCCTTGCGTTCGCATTTGGAAATCTCTGTCTATACCAGGAGTTCGTGCTATATCAGGAAATGAACGAAAAAAATCTAAGATCCCTTTTGTTCCAACGCTACTAAATGAACGAACTGTATATTCTTGAAATGTTCCACCAAATTTTACTTCATGTTCATTTCCAATTTGTTTTGTAAAATCAAGTGAACCACCAATGTAACTTTGTTTTTGTTTTGAATATCCTGAAATCAAACGACCGGGATAATCAAATATAAACCCAAACGCTTGATATCGTGGAGTTCCATAAGTGTAGTTCAAACCATAATCAATACCTGCTTGTTCATTTGCCAAGCTATCGTTATATAGCCAAAACTCATCTCCAAAAACTGGATCATAAGTTTTTCTACGATAATCAAAATAGTTTAAATTAAGTTCATAGAATGTTTCATTGTCAAGAAAGTGTGAAATTCTCAATGTTGTTAAAGCAGAACTTTTATCTTCCATTGCCCAACGAGTGTTTTGCCAAGTTTCACCATTTGTTTGATTTGTAATTAATGTTCTTCTGATTGGGTTTGTTCCGCTATTTTGATTTTGTTGCCAAGAAAATGTTCCACCTAAACGAACTTGAACTGGATATGCATCATAAGTTATAGTTCCATTTCCCGTATAGCGACTTTGAGATGTTCCTGGAATATTTCCTGGTTTTGTTTCAACCGTAAATAAACTTCCATCTCCATTTAAAAGACCATCATCTTGAATATCAGTAATTCTAAATCCATCCCAAAATTTTACACTATTATCTTTTTGAAATTGGTTTTCTCCCGCAACAAAAAATTTTAATTTATCAGTAATTGGACCACTTAATGTTAAAACATAATTGCTATAACCATATGAATAAGTATCAAATATATTGGACTTTTCATATTGCGGTGTAAAATTATCTGTTTCTGCTGTGATAGAACCTGAAAAATTAGATGTTCCACTTCTTAAAGTTTGACGGATAATTCCAGCATTTGCTCCACCAAATTCTGCTGTATAACCTCCCGATTGAACTTGAAATTCTTCAAGTGCTTCAGGAATTACGGTTGAAAGTTCTTGACCATCTACAACATTTCTAACACTTGCACCTTCTACATAATAACCAACTTCATCAGCACGACCTCCACGAATATAAAGTTTTTTTGTCCCTCTATCATTTTGTGCAACGACTCCAGGAACAAGTGCAACTGCTGATTTTACATCTCTTACGGGAAGATTTTTTAAATCCTCTCGTGATGTGTAACGAGAAGTTGTTGCTTGATCTTTTTGAATAAGTGGTCTTTCTCCAAGTGTAATAACTTCTTTTACTTCCACACCTTCTGCTTGAAGTTTAAAATCTCTATCAGTTGTTTTTCCCGCAATCACTTGAACATTTGAATGAATCACTGAAGTATAGCCAATATAACTTGATTTTAAACTATAATTTCCTGCAGCAACATTCATAATGATGTAATCACCTTCAACATTTGTTACAGCACCAAGTGAAGTTCCAACAACAACAACATTTGCTCCAATGATTGCTTCTTTGGTTGCCGCATCAGTTATTTTTCCACGAATTTTTCCACTAACTTGTGGAAATACAATTTGAGGAAAAATAAAAAGAGTAAGTAATAATATTTTTTTATACATATTTTTTTTCCTTTCTTAAAACTTTTTTTAATCGTCAGTTAGTTGTAGAAGTTTTGTTGCAGTTCCATTCTTCACAGAAACCAAAGTATAATTTTTTCTCGCTTGAAGATTTACTGAAACAGTATCTACAAATGTGTTTCCTGATTTCAAATATAAATTTTCTTGATATGTTGAAGACATTAATTCATAGTCAACAACGCTTGATGTAACAAAACTTTTATTAGAAAATATATTTGAACTTGTATCAGCAACCGATAATTGAGTAGTGTCAGTTGCATTGATAAAACGAACTTGCGGAAGTGAGTCGTTCAACGAAAGAGTGTATGTATTTCTTTCTTTATTAAAAGTAAAATATCTTCCTTCAGAGTTTGGAGAATGGATAAACATAGTTCCCTTTTCATTTACTGTAAGTGCTTTCACTTCACGAATTGTATCTCCATTTACATACAAATCAATTGTTCTACTTCCTGCATTAACCAAATTATAATCAATGCTTCCCATTGCAGAAATATTATATGTTGTTGAATTATCAATTACAATTGTAACATCACTTCCATAAGCATTTACAAATCTAATTGGAACTTTATAGTTAGGAGGGGTTACTCCTTCAGTTGGAATATCTACACATCCAAAAAATTGGACAAGTAAGATAATTGGTAAAATTATTTTTTTCATCATAGCCATATTTCTTTATTAGGAAAATGTGAAATAAAAAGAAACCCATTTTTTTCAAAATGGGTTTCTTAAATTTAAAAATTATTTAGATAACATAATTTTTTGAGTTGTTACAAACTCACCTGCTTGAAGTTTCATTAAATATAAACCACTTGCAAGTATAGATGCATTGAACTCAACTTTATATTTTCCTGCTGCTTGATATCCATTGAATAATGTTGCAACTTCTTTTCCTGTGATATCATAAACATTCAAACTTACATTTGCTGCGTTTGCAATATCATAAGAAATTGTTGTAGATGGATTGAATGGATTTGGATAATTTGCATGCAGAGCAAAGTTTGTTGGAACTCCCGGTTCTCTTTCAGTAACACCTGTAATGAAATTATACATTACATTTGCTCCCCAAATTGAGGTTGGTGCTGTATCATCTAAATCTGAATCTGGAACATCTGCAAGTTGTGTGGTTTTCATAATAACAACATTTGCTGCATTTCCGTCTTTCATAAATCTTGGAGCAATATGAGTTTGCATTTCTCTTTGTTTTGTTCCGCTATTTGTTTGAGTTACATTCATTGTTTCATACCACATTCCATTTGACCATCCTTTTAAGAAAATATCTCCTGCGCTATCTCCTTCAACTGGAGCATCAACCCATTTTACCATAATTGAATTTCTATCTTGTGAAATAGATGCAAAAAGTTCATTGTCCATTTGTGAAAGTGCAGAAAATCCTGTAATAAATGAGTTTGTACGATCTGCAATTTTTTCAACATCCCAAGAACCATTGTTTGAAGATAAATGCAATATACTAAATGCTCCTGATGTTGTATCTATTCCAGAAAAGAGAATATGATAATTGTTATTTGCATCAACCACAAAATCATGAGCAACTCTTCCGTCAATTGTTCCAATATCATCATATCCGTCACTTAATGATGGCCAATCACTTGCTGATGTCCAACTACTCCAAGTTGCACCACCATCTTCTGATTTAGTAACGGTAAAATATAAATGTGCAAAATCAGTTGATGTAACTGCTGCTTCAACATAAACTGTATTTCCTTTGCAGTGAACTCTTTCTGCAAAAAGTGCCGTCCATCCTTCTGCTGTTCCATTCCAAAGTTTTGCTTCTGTCCAAGTTTCACCTAAATTATCTGTTTTCCAAAATGATAAATTAGATGCACCACCTGCTGCATCAGTTCTCTCTGTAACAAAATAAACATCATTTGAACCATCTTCTGCTGATGCAATATATGTTCCTGCTCCATAATCTAATGAAGCATCACCATAAATTGTGGTAAATGGCGTGCAAGAACTATACACATCAAGTCCAATTCCAAGAAGCCCCCAACTTCCACCTCCTGGTTGAAGTTGTGGATATGAATATTCAAAAAATGTTTCTCCTGGATTTGTAGAATTTCCTGGATTTGCAATTGCTGCACTTGGATAACGACCACTACCATCTACATCACCATTTAATGCTGTTCCACATCTTGGCCAATTTGTTCCCATATCCGCAGAAGTGTTATACCAAAGTGTTCCACTTGTTCCATGAGGAGAAACACTTGTATGTCCACGATGAATTACGGCAATTGCATGTGAAGTAACATCATATGAAAGTGGATTTATATCTGCACTTCCTGTTCCATAGCAATTTGGCATGCTATCAATATAAACCCAATTTGCATCATTAACAGAATTTCCACCATTTCTTGTATATGATGGAAGTTGAGATGTTGATTGAGTATAACTTGGTTCATTTACAACATTTTGTTTTTTAACTTTTGGACGAAGGAATTTTGTATTTCCCGCAAAAGATAAATTGGCAAATGTTATTAAAACCAACAATAATGAAGTTATATTTTTTGTCATTTTGATTATTTGATTTGTG
>SXSO01000027.1 GCA_005792205.1 Bacteroidota bacterium
AAACTTTTATTTCACCAAAATCATTTTCTTCATTTCAGAAAAGTTATTTGTCGTAAGTTTATAGAAATAAATTCCACTGTTCAAATTATTTGCGTCAAAATCAATTTCGTAAGTTCCAACATTTTGAGATTCATTTACAAGTGTTTTTATTTCACGACCTAAAACATCAAACACTTTTAAACTTACAAAACCATTTTTTGCTATCGCATATTTAATTTTCGTTTTTGGATTAAATGGATTTGGATAATTTTGTTTTAATGAAAATTTATTTGGAAGATTTGTATTTTCATTCACATCCATAATTAAATCTGTAATTGCAGTTTTACCTGATTGTAAAACTTTTCGTTTCATACTTGGACTTGGATTTGTACTTGGAATTTGTACAAACGTAACAACTTCCAATTTGCTCAAATCCCAACTTTCGTCTAACACAATTTCACTTTGAAGATTTACAGTTTGACCTTGTTGAATTTGAAATGTTTGTCCGCTTGCAGATGGAAACATTTTTCTCATTACATATTCATGATGTGGATCTCCATTTGGTCCTGTGTAAAATAAATCTTTTTCTACAACAACTGTATGAAGTATAAGATTTGTATTTGGAACAACTCCATCAGCATAAATATTTACATAAACCGTTCCACCTGATGAAGTTAAATTTCCAGAAACATTTAATGTGAGAGGACTAATGTTCATCAATGCACCCTCAATACTTGCTGCCCAAGAAGAGTAAGAACTTCCAGCGTCAATTGTTCCATCAACAAATCCGTGAGGTGCGTAATTGTTGCTATATAAATCATTTCGCGTTGTGTTTTCAGAAATATTTGCGAGGTAATATGGATCGTTTCCAGGACTTGGCCACCACACATGATATTTGATAACAGTCACTAAATCTGCGTATTCATAGTTTGCTATCCAATTATCAAAAGGTGGGTTTTGAGAAGCACAAGGACCACAAGTTGTGCTTGTAAAAATTTCACACAAAACTTTTTTTTCACCACTAAAAGTTGTTTGTGTAAAAATAAAAAATGATAATAATAAAATAATTAATTGCATAAAAATAATATTTGTTAGTTAATAAAAAATAAAGAATTAAAACTGACTCGTAAGAGACATTCTAAGTCCACTATATGGACTTACCGTGCGACAAATTCCATTTGAACAAACTTGACCACCGCGTTCTTCACCATAAGATAAACTCAAAGAATGTTCACCTCCAAAGCGATAAGCACATTCTGCTATAACCCAATTTTGTTTTCCCTCTATTTCATATTTGTTCGTTGTGCGTTCGTATCTAATTCCGCAAGAAAAATTCGCATTAGTAATTTGTAAAGAACTTAATTGATTGAAATATTTATCGTCCTTTTTTTGATACCATTGATTTTCAATCGCAAATTTTACAGCAGTAATATCGGAAAAAGAATGATTTAAAACAAATGGTAAAGTAATTGTTGTAAGTTTAGGCGATTTATAAATTTGAAATGGGTTTGCGTCATAAGTTATTTCGCTTCGTTTATTGACTGCAATTTTAATATAAGAGTTTGCCTCATCGTAGAAATGTTCTATATCAAAATAAAGTTCAGAAAATGGAGAGCGAGAATTTTCAAATGATGGAAGAAATATTTTTCCAATTTCTTTTTTACTCGCAACAAAATTTGAGTTTACAAAATCTCCAAAATGTCTGCTTGACAAAGATGAATTAAAACTCAAATTTGTTTTATTATTTAAAGCATAGAAAATATCAAGTTGAAAACCAACTTCATCATTGAAATCTACAATGTGAGGATAGCGAGAAAGAAGTGTGAATGAATGTTCCTTATGCACAATTGGAGGATTTTGAAATGGAAGCATTCTTGTATTTCTATAACTCATTGGAGGTTGTGTTGATATTCGCGTCAAATAATCTACAATATCAAATGCGTAATTTTTGTATTCAATTGTCATTCCAAATTGCCCACTAGAATATGAAAGAGACGAATAAATTGCATATCCATTTGAAATATCAATTGAATTTATTTTAGAAAACTTTTTTAAATAATTTATGTTGAAGTCAACATTTTTTTTTCGTATTTCAGAAAATATTTCTCCAACTTGTGTAATTGAAGAATCTTGTGTTTGAAAAAAGTTTGGATGTTTTCCTTTTGCCCAAACAAAACTTCCACCGAAAGAAAATTCTTTAAGTGGTTTTAACTCAGTATTTATTGCTCTAATTGAATATTTTTCTTCTCTTAATGGAGGCAAATCTTTTATTGTAATTGGTTCTACAAAATCAATTTCTCCTCCAAGAATTGTTGCGTCAAAAGTTTTTGATTTGAATTCACTTTTTATTCCATCAATTTGAGTGTCAAATGCAAGTGATTTATTTTCAAAAATATTTAGTGAAAGTCCTTTTGAAAACATTGCGTTGAAGTTTCCCGCACGAATTGAAATTTTATTTTTTGTGAATTCCACATATCGCTTTTTTAATCCACGGAATGGAATTCCATATTCTGGTTGTTGATACATATCAAGTCGGAAACCAATTGTAAAATTTTTTGAAAAAATTCGTGTGTCTAAAAAATTTTCAAAATATTCTTTTCTATATTCAATTTGACTTGCTTCTCCAATTCTTTCAAATCCACTTCCATATCGCAATGTATTTGAAATTGAAGTTGAAATTTCTTGTGAGTATAATTTTAAAAAAGAAAAAATAAAAAGGAAAATAAAAAACGTCTTCATTCTTTTTCAATTTCTTTTTTAGTTTCTGATTTTTTTAGTAATGGCAAAATATCTTTTTCAATATCTTTTTCATCACCGTGAAAATAGCCCGTTCGCGTTTTTACAATTGTTCCATCGCTATCAATTAAAAGAGAATATGGAATATTTTTTCCATTCAATTGTTCAAACACTTCTCCATTTGGATCTATAAAAATTGGGAAAGAAAAATTTTGTGTTGCAACAAATGATTTTACTTTTGCCAAACTTTTTTGCGTATCATGATTTATTGCCAAAACATTGAATCCATATTCATTATATTTTTGATGAATTTGTTGTAACACTTTTATTTCAGATTTACATGGTTCACACCAAAGTGCCCAAAAGTTTATATAAACTGGTCCTTCTTTTAAATATGTAGTCAAAAGTTCAGTTTCACCATCAAGTGTTTCAAGTTCGATTTCAAGTTTTTTTTCTTCCTCTTGTGAGAATGAAATTTGAATGAAGATTACGAGTAATAAAAATAATTTTTTCATATTTGATGTAATTTTATTAGGCAAAGATACAAAATGAAATTTTCTTTTTCGCAATTTATTTTGCAAAGTTTAATTTTTCTGTGGATAAGTTTAATTGTTTTGCCACCAATTTTTTTCAAGTTTGAATTAGAAAATATTGCAAGATATATGTATGTATTTTTTTCAACGATTTGTCATCAAAATGAATATTTATCGTATCATTTTTTAGGTAAAAAAATTGCTGTATGTTCAAGATGTTTTGCAATTTATTTTTCTTTTTTTATTGGAACATTTTTTTATTCTTTGAAAATTTTTGACAAAAAAAAAATTAGTTTTCCATATGTTTTTATTTTTGCAATCCCAATGTGTTTAGATTTTTTGTTTGGAAATCTGAATTTATATTTTGGTCTTAAAACAGTTCACGAAATTTATTTTCGTCCAATCACAGGAAGTATTTTTGGGTTTGCAATTGCAATTCCGCTTCTTCCTTTGATGAACGATACAATCTCACAAATTTTAAATAAAATAATATGCAAGAAAAACCATTAAAATTGAATGCAATTTTATATGCAGGAACAATTATCGCACTTGTTAGTTCTATTCCATTTTTAAATTTAATAAATTGTTTTTGTTGTGCAGGAATTATTGGAGGAGGAGTGTTGGGAGTGTGGTTTTACAAAAATGATTTTACTGAAGAGATGTTGCAATTTGATAAAAATGATTGCGTAGTTGTTGGTGTTTTAACAGGAGTTTGTGGAGGAGTGATGAGTGCAATTTTATCTGTTGCAATTAGATTAGTTTTTGGAGATGTAGTTAGTCAATACATTATTGATTTTCTGTATAATTTGAATTTACCGTCTGAAACATTTGATGAAATCAATAAACAATTAAACCAAGAAGTTTCGGTCACTGATTTTATTGTAAGCATTTTTTCGTCCACAATTTTATTTTCAATTTTTGGATTGATTGGAGGATTTATTGGATGGGGAATTTTTAAACCAAAAAATAATACAACATTTATCAATTGAAATCAATTTTTTGCTCTAACTTTATTTGAATAAATTTTGCAAATTTTTTCTATGAGTATATTTTCAAAATCAAATCAAATTGCAGAAGAACAAGTTTTAAATGCACTAAAAAAAATAATTGATCCTGATTTACATAAAGATATTGTCAGTTTAGGATTTATAAAAAATCTTTCAATTAAAAATTTAGATATTTCTTTTACAATTGATTTAACAACGCCATCATGTCCTGTAAAAGATGAATTCAAAATTCAATCCGAAAAAATTTTACGAAGTGAATTTCCACAAATTCAGAAAATTGATATTCAATTTACAGCAACCGTTCGTACAAATGAATTTAAAAAAACTGATATTCTTCCAAATGTGAAAAATACAATTGCGGTTGCAAGCGGAAAAGGTGGAGTTGGAAAATCTACAGTTGCGGTAAATCTTGCTTGCGCACTTGCAAGTGATGGAGCAAAAGTTGGATTACTTGATGCTGATATTTATGGTCCAAGTATTCCAATTATGATGGGAATAAATGATAAACCAAATTTAAAAAACCAAAAACTTATTCCACTTGAAAATCATAATGTAAAAGTTATGTCAATTGGATTTTTAGTTGATCCAATGCAAGCAATAGTGTGGAGAGGTCCAATGGCAAGTGGAGCTTTAAAACAATTTATTACTGATGTAGATTGGGGAGAATTAGATTATTTGATTTTTGATTTACCTCCAGGAACAGGAGATATTCAACTCACACTTGCTCAAACACTTCCACTTACAGGAGCAGTGATTGTTACAACTCCACAAGAAATTTCACTTGCTGATGTGAGAAAAGGATTTACAATGTTTCAAAAAGTAAATATTCCTACAATAGGAATTGTAGAAAATATGAGTTATTTTATTTGCTCACATTGTAATCATAGAGAAGAAATTTTTTCTTACGGAGGTGGAAAAAAAGCAAGTGAAGATTTACAAGTTCCATTTCTTGGAGAAATTCCTATTTACACTCAAACAAGAATTTCAAGTGATGAAGGAATTCCACTTATTGTAAGAGATAAAAATTCTAAACAATCACAAGCATTTTTTCAAGTTGCAAGAAATATGGCTGCACAAATTAGTATTCAAAATCTCCAAAAGTCAAAAGAAGAAAAAATTGAAATTCAACTTGGAGTTTGAAGTATTGCAAATTTGTGATGATAAAAAAAAGTAAAAATGAAAAAATATACTGTAAAAATAGTTGAACCAAATTTGGTGTTTGATGATTTGGTTAAATATATTTCAACAAATGGATATCATACCTAATTTCAAAACGGATGACTTTGTTCTCTATAATGGTGACAATTTAGATGTAATGATTAGTTTCCCAGACAATTATGTAGATATGATTTTTGCTGACCCGCCATATAATTTATCAAACGAAGGGTTACTTGTTATGCAGGAAAAATGGTAAGTGTAAATAAAGGCAAATGGGACAAATCACATGGTTTTGAGAAGGATTGTTCTTGCTTCCACCAAAGAGAATGATATTATTCTTGACCCTTTCAATGGTGGAGGGACAACGGGAATTGCAACAAAAAT
>SXSO01000028.1 GCA_005792205.1 Bacteroidota bacterium
AAACACTTTTTGGTTCAAATAAAAAGATGGATTATTCGTTTTTTGCTAACTTTAAAATTAATAATAATTTGTTTTTAAATATGAATGGAAGTTTAAACAAATATGGTGGAACTGATTATGATAAAAATGATTTTTTTATGGAACTTCCAGAATATGCAAAAGAACACTTGGGATTCAAACTTCTATTTAGAGAAAAAAAAATTTCACTCAACTTAAAAACTGAATTTTATAAAGACGTTGTAAAATATTTAGAAGGAACTGATAAATACAATTATTTTACAAATGACAATTCAAATAAGAAATTTACTATAAATTTAAATGGAAATTATATTTTAAATGACAATTCAAATTTTAAAGTAACTGGAAATATTTCTCAAAATAAACATAATTCAAAAGAAATAAACCCATATGGATTTTTAACAAGAGATAACACAAATTTTGAAAAAATTGGAGATGTAAAATTACAATTCACTACAATTCCTTACACTTCAAGTATACTAACTCTTGGAGTTGAAAATTTATTTGAACAAGTATTTTCATCTCGCATAGAAAATGGAAAGAAAAAAAAAGTTGCTAATATAGTTTTCTTAGAAGATGAATGGTCAATTGAAAATTTTGTTTTTTCATTTGGAGGAAGATATTCTTTCAATTCACAATTTGGTTCAAATTTTTCTCCCAAATTTAGTTTTCTTACAAAAATAAATCCTCAATTTATTTTTCGCACATCTTATGGAAAAGGATTTCGTGCTCCAAGTTTGATAGAGCAATTTATCTACTTTGACCACTCAAGTATTGGATACAAAGTTATTGGAAATCCAAATTTAAAACCTGAAACTTCAAATGGATTTAATTTTGGATTTGATTACACAAGAGATAATTTAGTTTGGTTTAGATTTAACACTTATTTCAATAATGTAGAAAATATGATTGATTATTATGTTCAAAGTGATTCACCTTTTGTGCTTTCATACAAAAACATTTCAAAAGTTTTGACTAATGGAATAGACATTGATATTGATTTAAATCCTTTCAAAAATTTTAAATTAAGTTTTGGATATAGTTTTTTAAATTCAGAAGATGGAAATGAAAATAAACTTCCATTTCATACTCCAAATACTTTTTCTACAAAAATCAATTATACATTTTTTGAAAATTTAAACTGCAATATCAAATTTATTTGGTTTGACTCCAAACTAATTTCAAACGAACAGACAATTATGGGTGAAAAACCAGAATTAAAAAATTTCCCTTCTCATTCAGTTTTGAACATAAATTTTATTTATGAACATGATTTTACCACAATAAAATTTGGCACAAACAATTTAACAAATAAAACAACTTATCCATTTGGACAAATAAAAAAAAGAGAATTTTTTCTTAGTACAATTTTTTTCCTTAATAAAATAATATCAATCAACTAAAATAAAAAATAAAAAAATGGCAAAAATCAAAAATCTATTATCATTATCATTATTATTCTCAATATTGTTTTTAACTTCTTGTAAAGATAATGACAATACAGTATCTGTTCCTGAACCAACATCAAAAATTCTTACAACTCGCTATATTAAAAACCCTGATTTACCTCAGTATTTTAAATTCTCAACAGCAGATACTTCTCAAACTAATTGGGATGTAAAATTTACTGTTGTTCCTGTTATTGGAGCTCCTACCCCAACTTATTCTCCTTCTATCTTATTGAACAGTCAAAATGAAGTTGTAGCAAAAATTGTAGATAGTTTGGAATTTACCAATGTTTCTTTTGATACTACTGGATTTCAACATGACGAAGACTCAACTTATGTAATTGGAACAAATTGTTTCCAATATAGTCATACTACTCATCAACTTCTTCCATATCAAAATAGAACTTTTATTGTAAGAACAACTGACAATAAATTGGTAAAGTTCAAAATGCTTTCTTATTATAACGAGCAAAACCAATCTGGATATATGAAATTAGAATATTTAATCAAACAATAAACTTAATTTAAAAAATCAATTAAACTAAATCAATTAAACTCATGAAAAAAAAATTAATAATATTAACTGCATTTATTCTTTTCACTCAAAATATTTTTTCAAATGAAAGGCATTTTTCCTATACATATGAAAGCAATATACTTGCTCCACAGATGAAAGAAATTGAGGTGTGGAATACATTTCGCAATGAACGAGAAAATTTTTACAAACGTATTGACCAAAGAATTGAATTTGAAATCGGAGTTTGTGAAAATTTACAAACGGCATTTTATTTAAACTCAACAAATAAACTCAACCATAAAAATGAGAAAGAAAATTCAATTGGTTTTTCAAATGAATGGAAATATAAATTAAGCGATAATGTTGCAGATATTTTCGGAAGCTCAATTTATGGTGAGTTTGGAATTTCAACTGAAGAAATTGAATTTGAAGGAAAAATTATTTTGGACAAACAAATTGGAAATAATTTATTTGCTTTAAATTTAGTTAGTGAAAAAGAAATCGAAACCGAAGTAAGTCATGAAAACTCTAACACAGAAGTTGAAAATAAAACTATTGATATTACAGAGATTGATTTTGGATATAGTTACAAAATTAACAACAGTTTTTCAATCGGTGTTGAAGGAAAACATCATATCAAATCAGAAGACAATGAACAATTTACTGCTACATTTTTTGGTCCAACTTTTTCCTATTCAACAGAAAGTTGGTGGACTGTTGTAACTGTAATTCCTCAACTTACAAAGGAATTTAAAAAACATGAAAAATTAGAAACAAGAATTTTATTTTCTTATCATATCTAAAAATGAAAAATTATTTTAAACATTATTTTTTTATTTCTATTTTACTTTTTTTAAGTTGTTGTACAACTCAACTTCCGTCTATTGAAAAACAACATATCACATTTGCTCAAGATAAATGGAAAGATGTTGATGAAATAAAACTTCAAAAAGGAAGAACTCTTTTTGTCTCACGATGTTCAAGTTGCCATTCACTTCCTCTTCCCTCTTCTCAAAAAGAAACTGAGTGGGAAAAAATTTTAGATCATATGAAACATAGAGCAAAAATAGATAAAATGGAAATTGACTTAATATTAAAATATATCTTCACTATAAAAGCATTTGAAGTGATGGAAAATAAGTGATATATTTTTCATCACTATGCTTTTAAATTTTCTAAAAATTTCTTTTTACTTTTTTGTAATTATATTTTTTTTATCTTGTGCAATACAAGTTCCTCCATCAGGAGGACAAATTGATTTAATTCCACCAACAATAATTTCAACTTATCCACAAACAAATTCAACAAATTTTTCTGATAATAAAATTATAGTTGCATTCAGCGAATATGTAGATAAACAAAGTGTAGAAAATTCATTTTCAATTTTTCCACAAATTCAAAATATAGAATTTGAGT